>NZ_JBHVWC010000054.1:0-75134 GCF_042882445.1 Kitasatospora sp. NPDC058218
TTGACTTTTGGCACGCTGTTGAGTTCTCAAGGAACGGACACTTCCTTCGGACCGCCTTCCAGCGGGCCCTCCGGGCGCTTCGTTCTTTCGTGTTTCAAGCTTATCAGATGTTTTCCGCTCCGTTTTCCGGAGTTTCATTTACCTGATCGGCTTTTGCCTTTCGGCGCTCCCGAACTCTAGCAGAGTTTCTCGGGCCGTTTTCCGCACTCCGTAACTCGAAATTCGTTTCGAGTACTTCCTGCAGGCCGTCCCGTGGGGCAACCCGGAGAACACTACGCACCGGGTCGCCCCACGTCAAACCGGACGAGAGGGCTGTCGAGCGGGCGCTCAGACCTCGACGACGACCGGCAGGATCATCGGACGGCGACGGTAGTTGTCCGCCACCCACTTGCCGATGGTCCGGCGCACGAGCTGCTGGACCTGGCGGATCTCCAGGACGCCGTCGCTCGCCGAGCGGTCCAGTGCCTCCTGGAGCTTCGCCGCCACCGGGACGAACGAGTTGTCGTCGATGCCGGAGCCGCGGGCCTGGATGGTCGGACCGCCCACGATCTTCCCGTTGGTGGAGTCGACCACCACGAAGACCGAGATGAAGCCCTCCTCGCCGAGGATCCGGCGGTCCTTCAGGGAGGCCTCGGTGATGTCGCCCACGGACGAGCCGTCGACGTAGACGTAGCCGGCCTGCACCTTGCCCACGATCCGGGCGACGCCGTTCTCGAGGTCGACGCAGACGCCGTCCTCGGCGATCACCGTGCGGTGCTTCGGGATGCCGGTGGCGATGCCCAGGTCGGCGGCCGCCCGCAGGTGGCGCCACTCGCCGTGGACGGGCATCAGGTTGCGCGGCTTGCAGATGTTGAAGAAGTACAGCAGCTCGCCGGCCGATGCGTGGCCCGAGACGTGCACCTTGGCGTTGCCCTTGTGCACGACCTTGGCGCCCCAGCGGGTCAGGCCGTTGATCACCCGGTACACGGCGTTCTCGTTGCCGGGGATCAGCGAGGAAGCCAGGACGACGGTGTCGCCCTCGACGATGCGGATCTGGTGGTCGCGGTTGGCCATCCGGGACAGCGCGGCCATCGGCTCGCCCTGCGAACCGGTGCAGATCAGCACCACGTCCTTGTCCGGCAGGTCGTCCAGCTGCTTGACGTCGACGACCATGTTGCCGGGGACCTTCAGGTACCCGAGGTCGCGCGCGATGCCCATGTTGCGGACCATCGAGCGGCCGACGAAGGCCACCTTGCGCTTGTACTCGTGCGCGGCGTCCAGGACCTGCTGGATGCGGTGCACGTGGCTGGCGAAGGAGGCGACGATGATGCGCTTGTCGGCGTTCGCGAAAACGTTTCGCAGCGCGGCCGAGATGTCCCGCTCGGACGGGATGAAGCCGGGGACCTCGGCGTTGGTGGAGTCCACCAGCAGCAGGTCCATGCCCTCCTCGGCCAGCTTGGCGAAGGCCGGGAGGTCGGTGAGGCGGCCGTCGAGCGGCAGCTGGTCCATCTTGAAGTCGCCGGTGGCGACCACCATGCCGGCGGGCGTGCGCACGGCGACGGCCAGCGCGTCCGGGATGGAGTGGTTGACCGCGATGAACTGGCAGTCGAAGGGGCCGATCCGCTCGCGGTCGCCCTCCTTGACCTCCAGCACGTAGGGCCGGATCCGGTGCTCGGCCAGCTTGGCCTCGATCAGGGCGAGGGTGAGCTTGGAACCGATCAGCGGGATGTCCGGGTTCTCCCGGAGCAGGTACGGGACGGCACCGATGTGGTCCTCGTGCCCGTGGGTCAGCACGATGCCGTCGACCTTGTCGAGCCGGTCCCGGATGTAGCTGAAGTCCGGGAGGATCAGGTCGACGCCGGGCTGCTCGTCCTCGGGGAAGAGGACGCCGCAGTCGACGATGAGAATGCGGTCCCCGAATTCGAGGATCGTCATGTTGCGGCCGATCTCGCCGAGGCCGCCGAGCGGGGTGATCCGCAGGGCACCCTCCTTGAGGGCCGGGGGCGCGCCGAGTTCGGGATGCGGGTGGCTCAAAAGACTCTCCTCACGACGCACGCCATATGCCCGGGGTCCTCCCCCAAGAGACATATGGCGTGCGTACTCAGTGTCGGTTTCCTACTGGGTCGGTGCTCTCGCGCCTTCGTTCCGGTCCAGCGGCAGACCCCCTGGGAGGTCCGGCGAGCCGGGGCGCGCACGTCTTGTCTGTTACAGGTGTACCCCGCCGGCGGCGAGATCCTTCTTCAATTGCGCGATCTCCTCGGAAGTCGCGCCCACCAGCGGCAGCCGGAGCGGTCCGGCCGGCAGGCCCTGGAGCTCCAGGGCCGCCTTGGTGAGGATGACACCCTGCGTGCGGAACATACCGCTGAAGACCGGCAGCAGGCTCTGGTGGATCGCCGTGGCCTTGGCCACATCTCCGCCCAGGTAGGCGTCGATCATGCTGCGCAGCTCACCGGCGACCACGTGCCCGACCACGCTGACCACGCCGGCGGCGCCGACGGAGAGCAGCGGCAGGTTGAGGATGTCGTCGCCGGAGTACCAGGCCAGGTCGGAGCGGGCGATGGTCCAGGCGGCGGCGCCGAGGTCGCCCTTGGCGTCCTTGTTGGCGACGATCCGCGGGTGCTCGCCGAGCCGGACCAGCGTCTCGTGGCTCAGCGCGACACCGCTGCGGCCGGGGATGTCGTAGAGCATGACCGGCAGGCCGGTGGCGTCCGCGATGTGCGTGGTGTGCCGGTACAGGCCCTCCTGCGGGGGCTTGCTGTAGTACGGCGTGACGACCAGCAGGCCGTGTGCTCCGGCCGCCTCGGCCTGGCGGGCCAGGTCGGCGCTGTGGTGGGTGTCGTTGGTGCCGACGCCGGCCACCACGTGCGCGCGGTCCCCCACCGCCTCCACGACGGCGCGGACGAGCCGGGACTTCTCGGCGTCGCTGGTGGTCGGGGACTCACCGGTGGTGCCGTTGACGACGAGGCCGTCGTTGCCTGCGTCGACGAGGTGTGCGGCGAGGCGCTGCGCGCCGTCGAGGTCGAGCCCGCCGTCAGCGGTGAACGGGGTCACCATCGCGGTCAGGACCCGGCCGAACGGCGTCTGGGGGGTGGAGGTCGGAGCCATGCGTCCAAAACTACTCGTAGGCGGTGGGGCGGTACCCCAGCCGGTCCAGGGTTCGGACAGGTGTGGCGCGCGGAGCGGCACAAAGATGGGATTCCGGTGCTGCATGCTCGGGGGTTCATGCAGCACCGGAATCCGTGTCACGAGCGTAGGGAGCGGCTAGAAAAGCCGCAATCCAGACATGCCCGGCAAGCCGCCCATATGCCTGTCGCCCCAGGTCAGGGGGCGACCCGGCCGTGCTTCTCGAAGGCCGCATGGGTGAGCGGCATGAGCCGGGCCCACTGCTCCTCCATCTGCTCGGCGACCATCTCGATCTCGCGCTGCGGGAACGACGGCACGGCCGCGTTCTCCTTCTTGGTCCGCAGCGACAGGAAGTGCATCAGCGAGCGCGCGTTGCAGGTCGCGTACATCGAGGAGAACAGACCGACCGGCAGCACGGCCCGGGCCACCTCGCGGGCGACGCCGGCCGCCAGCATCTCCTGGTAGCGGTCGTACGCCTCGCGGTACGCCGTCTCCATCGCCCCGGTGACGGTCTCGTGCTGCTCCGGGGTGCCGTCGACGAACTCGTACCGGCCCGGACGGCCCTGCTGGACGAGCTTGCGCTCCTCGCCGGGCACGTAGAAGACCGGCTGCAGCTCGCGGTAGCGCCCGGACTCCTCGTTGTAGGAGTTGTGGACGACGATGCCGTCGGCGAGGAAGTTGTGCCAAGGGCCCTCGACCGCCAGGTCGTAGGTCATCTCCTCGCCGTCCTCGGCGATCCCGACCACCAGATCGGCCTTGGCCAGGGCCACCTTGCCGCCGCGCTTGGCCAGGGCCTGTTCGTCGGCGCTCTTCGCCGCGTGGCAGTCCGCGCAGGCGGGCGCGAGGTTGCCCTCGTCCAGCGCCTTGCCGAGGTCGAGCGCGACCGGGACGACGTGGTCGAGTTCCAGCGCCTCGCGGGGGAAGCTGCGGGAGCACAGGTAGCAGACGTCCAGCTCGTCGATGAGCCGGTTGCGCTGCATCGAGGTCCAGACCCCGATGCCCCGGCGCAGGCTCGGCGGTACCAGGGCCTCGGAGGGGCGTGCCGCGGTGCCACCGGCCATCACCGAATCCCCGACAGCCAGCTCACCCGCCTTGCGCCAGCCGTCCGGGGTGAGGATCGCGTGGTCCTTGCTGCAGCGCAGCTGCTTTCCACTCGCCGTGGTCAGCCTGATGAGCTGCTTGACACCGGATTCCATGACGTCGACGATCCGCGCCCGTCCGGCGAGGAGGGTGCGCTCGTCGAAGCACCGCACGTGGTTGCGCCGGACCGACTCCAGCTTCCGGGTGCGCTTGCCGGGGTGCTGCTCGCGGAACTCCACGACGGCCGCCTCCGCGGCCTCGCGGGTCTCGTGCAGACCCAGGTGGTGGGTCTCGCCCTTGAACTTGACCTGGGCGCGCCACTTCTCGGACTTCTTGTGCCAGGTCACCCCGCCCTTCGTGGCCGGCATCCGGTCCTCGACGCCGACGTGCCACTGCTGGTGGAGCTCCGCGATGGTCCGTCGCTTGAGCGAGCCGTCCTTGCCCTGCAGCGTGATCTGCGTGTCGCCCGCGAGGCACCAGCCGCTGCGGTGGCGGTGGAACTCGCGGAAGACGAAGATCGGCGCACTGATGAAGAAGGTCATCGAGTTGTGCTCGAACGGCGTGCCGTGCCGGTCCCGCATCAGGTAGTTGATCAGGCCCTTGGACTTCTCCGGGTCCTGCTGCAACGCCTCCAGGGACTGCTCCCCGGCCGTCGAGACCCGGGCCGCCCAGATGACGTCCGAGTCGGCGGCGGCGCTGCGGACCAGCTCCACGGTGACATCGCTGCGGAACTGGGGGGCCGTAGGTTCGTCGGTCACGCGGTACTCCTTGCGGGTTCTGTTGTGCTGTGCAGCCGGATCGCGTGCTGCATGGTCTTGCGGGCGCGCGGGGTGTCGCCGGCGTCGGCGTACGCCACCGCGAGGCGGAAGAAGACCCGCCAGTCGCCGGGCGACGCCTCCGCCTCGGCCTTGCGGCGCGCGAACACCGCGTCGGCCGAGTCCCGGTCGATCCGCCCACCGGCGGTGCGCTTCAACTCGTCCACCGGCAGGCCGCCCTCGGCCTCCAGCTCACGGGCGAGCCGCTCGCTGGCCCGGCCGAAGCGGACGGTCTGGCGCAGGAACCAGACCCCGATCGGCGGGACGACGAAGGCGCACAGGCCCAGGCCGATGCCGAGCGGCTTGCCGGTGGCGATGAGCTGGACGCCCTCGCCGACACAGACCAGGGCCACCAGCAGCAGCACGCCGGAGAGGACGAAGAAGCCGGTACGGGAGGTCATCCGGGGCTCACAGGTCCAGGAAGTTCTCGAGGCCCACGGTGAGCCCGTGGTTCTCCACGACCTTGCGCACGCCCAGCAGGATGCCCGGCATGAAGCTGCTGTGGTGCAGCGAGTCGTGCCGGATGGTGAGGGTCTCACCGGTGTCGCCGAACATCACCTGCTGGTGGGCGAGCAGCCCGCGCAGCCGGACGGCGTGCACCGGCACCCCGTCCACGTCCGCGCCGCGGGCGCCGGGGAGGCTGTGCGTGGTCGGGTCCTGCTGCGGCGGCCGGCCGGCCTCGGCGCGGGCGGCGGCGATCAGCTGGGCGGTGCGGGTGGCCGTGCCGCTCGGCGCGTCGGCCTTGCGGTCGTGGTGCAGCTCGACGACCTCGACCGACTCGAAGTACCTGGCGGCGGTCTGGGCGAACTTCATGCCCAGCACGGCGCCGAGCGAGAAGTTCGGCGCGATCAGCACGCCAACGGGCAGCGGCGGCCGGCCGGTGGCCTCGGCCGGGTACAGCCAGTGCTCCAGCTCGCCCAGCCGGATGTCGTCCCAGCCGGTGGTCCCGGTGACCACGTGGATGCCGCTGTGGACGCAGAAGTCGAGGTTGCGCATCACGGAGTCCGGATGCGTGAGCTCGACGGCGACCTGGACGCCGGCCTCGGTCAGCTCCTCCAGGTCGGAGCCCCGGCCCAGCGCGGCGACCAGCTCCATGTCCGGGGCGGCCTCGACGGCCTTGACCGCCTCGGAGCCGATCCGGCCCTTGGCGCCGATCACGGCGACACGCAGCGTCATGGTGAGAAGTCCCTTCAGACCAGCAGGTCGGCGAGCCGGGCGGCCCGCTTGTCGTTGATCGGGCCGATCAGCGCCAGCGAGGGCCGGTACGCGCCCAGCACATCACGGGCCACGGCGTGGACGTCGTCCAGGGTCACGGCCGCGATCCTCGCCAGCATGTCGTCCACCGAGAGGTGGTGGCCGTAGCTCAGCTCGGCCTTGCCGATCCGGTTCATCAGGGAGCCGGTGTCCTCCATGCCGAGCACGGTGGAGCCGGAGATCTGGCCGATCGCCCGGTGCAGCTCCTCCTCGGTGATGCCGTCGGCGACCACCTTGGCGAGCTCCTCGCGGCAGATCCGCAGCACCTCCTCGACGCGCTTGGGCTGGCAGCCGGCGTAGATGCCGAACAGGCCGCTGTCCGCGTAGGAGGAGGAGTACGAGTACACCGAGTACGCCAGGCCGCGCTTCTCCCGGACCTCCTGGAACAGCCGCGAGCTCATCCCGCCGCCGAGCGCCGCGTTCAGCACGCCCATCGCCCAGCGGCGCTCGTCGTGGCGCGGCACGCCGGGCACGCCGAGCACCAGGTGGGCCTGCTCGGTGGAGCGGTTGAGCACCTCGACCTTGCCGGCCGTGCGCAGCGCCTTGATGCCGCGCCTGGCGTCGGCGGGCTCGGCGGTGGAGCGCGCCAGCAGCGGTGCGAAGGCCCGCTCGACCTGCCGGACCACCTTGCGGTGGTCGAGGTTGCCGGCCGCGGCGACGACCAGGTGCTCGGGCTTGTAGCGGCGGTGGAAGAACCCGGCGATCTGGTCGCGGGTGAGGCCCTTCACGGTCTCCTGGGTGCCGAGGATCGGGCGGCCGAGCGGACCGCTGCCGAAGATCACCTTGGCGAAGAGGTCGTGCACCACGTCGCCCGGGTCGTCCTCGGCCATCGCCATCTCCTCCAGGATGACGCCGCGCTCAGCCTCGACGTCCTCCGGGCGGATCAGCGAGCCGGTGAGCATGTCGCAGACCACGTCGATGGCGAGGGGCAGGTCGGTGTCGAGCACCCTGGCGTAGTAGCAGGTGTTCTCCTTCGCGGTGAAGGCGTTCATCTCGCCGCCGACCGCGTCCAGGGCCGCCGAGATGTCCAGCGCGCTGCGCCGCTCGGTGCCCTTGAAGAGCAGGTGCTCCAGGTAGTGGGTGGCTCCGTTGAGCTGCGGGGTCTCGTCCCGCGAGCCGACGCCGACCCAGATGCCGAAGGTCGCGGAGCGCACCGTCGGCAGGGTCTCGGTGACGACCCGCAGGCCGCCGGGGAGGACGGTGCGGCGCACCGTGCCGGCGCCGTCCACGCCCTTGAGCAGGGTCCGGGTGGTGCCGGGGCGCTGCTTCGCCGCCGAGGCCTGGGCCACGGGGTGTACCTCCGTAGAAAGCATGTGCAACAACAGGGTGCGGCCCGCACGCCGACGGGGCGTGCGGGCCGCGGCCGCTTCTATCGAACCGGGGGGCTAGCGGCGCTTCACTCGGAAGCGGCCTCGTCGCCCTCTTCGCCCTCGACGACCGGGATCAGCGAGAGCTTGCCGCGCGGGTCGATCTCGGCGATCTCGACCTGGACCTTGGCGCCGACGGCGAGCACGTCCTCGACGTTCTCCACGCGCTTGCCACCGGCCAGCTTGCGGATCTGCGAGATGTGCAGCAGGCCGTCCTTGCCCGGCATGAGCGAAACGAACGCGCCGAACGTCGTGGTCTTCACCACGGTGCCCAGGTAGCGCTCGCCGACCTCCGGCATGGTCGGGTTGGCGATCTGGTTGATCGTCGTACGGGCAGCCTCCGCCGAGGGACCGTCGACCGCACCGATGTAGATGGTGCCGTCGTCCTCGATGGTGATGTCCGCGCCGGTGTCCTCCTGGATCTGGTTGATCATCTTGCCCTTGGGGCCGATGACCTCACCGATCTTGTCCACCGGGATCTTGATGGTGATGATGCGCGGCGCGTTCGGCGACATCTCGTCGGGCGCGTCGATGGCCTCGTTCATCACGTCGAGGATGTGCAGGCGGGCGTCCTTGGCCTGCTTCAGCGCGGCGGCCAGCACGGAGGCCGGGATGCCGTTCAGCTTGGTGTCCAGCTGCAGCGCGGTGATGAAGTTGCGGGTACCGGCGACCTTGAAGTCCATGTCGCCGTACGCGTCCTCGGCGCCCAGGATGTCGGTCAGCGCGACGTAGTGCGTCTCACCGTCGATCTCCTGCGAGATCAGGCCCATGGCGATACCGGCGACGGCGGCCTTCAGCGGCACACCGGCGTTCAGCAGCGACATGGTGGAGGCGCAGACCGAGCCCATCGAGGTGGAGCCGTTGGAGCTCAGCGCCTCGGAGACCTGGCGGATCGCGTAGGGGAACTCCTCGCGGGTCGGCAGCACGGGCAGGATCGCCCGCTCCGCCAGCGCGCCGTGGCCGATCTCGCGGCGCTTGGGCGAGCCCACGCGGCCGGTCTCGCCGACCGAGTACGGCGGGAAGTTGTAGTTGTGCATGTAGCGGCGACGCGTCTCCGGGGAGAGCGTGTCCAGCTGCTGCTCCATGCGCAGCATGTTCAGCGTGGTGACACCCAGGATCTGGGTCTCGCCGCGCTCGAACAGGGCCGAGCCGTGGACGCGCGGGATGGCCTCGACCTCGGCGGCCAGGGTGCGGATGTCGGTGACACCGCGGCCGTCGATGCGGACCTTGTCCTTGATGACGCGCTCGCGCACGACCTTCTTGGTCAGCGCGTTGTACGCGGCGCTGATCTCCTTCTCGCGACCCTCGAACTCCGGGAGGAGCTTCTCGGCGGCGATCGCCTTGACGCGGTCCAGCTCGTTGTTGCGCTCCTGCTTGCCCGGGATGGTGAGCGCCTGGGCCAGCTCGTCCTTGACCGCGGCGGTCAGGGCGGCGAGCACGTCGTCCTGGTAGTCCAGGAAGACCGGGAACTCGCCGGTGGGCTTGGCGGCCTGGGCGGCCAGCTGGGACTGCGCGGCGCAGAGCACCTTGATGAACGGCTTCGCGGCGTCCAGACCGGCGGCGACGACGTCCTCGGTCGGCGCCTCGGCGCCGCCCTCGACCAGCTTGATGGTCTTGTCGGTGGCCTCGGCCTCGACCATCATGATCGCGACGTCGCCGTCCGGCAGGACGCGACCGGCGACGACCATGTCGAAGACGGCCGACTCCAGCTCGGAGTGGGTCGGGAAGGCCACCCACTGGCCCTTGATCAGCGCGACGCGGACGCCGCCGATCGGGCCGGAGAACGGCAGGCCCGCCAGCTGGGTGGAGGCGGAGGCGGCGTTGATGGCCACCACGTCGTACAGGTGGTCCGGGTTGAGCGCCATCACGGTGACGACGACCTGGATCTCGTTGCGCAGGCCCTTGACGAAGGACGGGCGCAGCGGGCGGTCGATCAGGCGGCAGGTGAGGATCGCGTCCTCGGAGGGCCGGCCCTCACGACGGAAGAACGAACCGGGGATGCGGCCGGCGGCGTACATCCGCTCCTCGACGTCCACGGTCAGCGGGAAGAAGTCGAAGTGCTCCTTCGGCTGCTTGGACGCGCTGGTGGCCGACAGCACCATGGTGTCGTCGTCCAGGTAGGCCACGGCGGAGCCGGCGGCCTGACGGGCCAGACGGCCGGTCTCGAAGCGGATGGTACGGGTGCCGAAGGAACCGTTGTCGATCACGGCTTCGGCGTAGAACACGTTCTCTTCCACCTGGAAGATCTCCTCTTTCGTACGTCTCCGGGAGAGCGCCCCCGCGCATCGCTGCCGGTGGCCCTGGGCCCTCTTTCGCAGAGGAAGGCAGTCGGGCCGGTCTTCGATCGAAGCCTCCGGTGGGCCCCGCTCGGTCTGCGGGGCTTCCGGCGGCCACTACCGAGGACCGGCGCCTCTCGGCTGCCGGGCCGGGGCGGGCGGTCCGCGTCTGGACGCTCTCTCGGATGCGGGCGGCTTCCGTTTGAAGCCTTCGTCCCGCGGGGGGTCGGGGTCTTTCGCCTGGGTGGCGCGGTGTCGCGCCATCACCCGGCATGCCCACAACCCTACGGTGCAATCCTCGGCCACCAGGGGAGGTGCGCGCGAGTTGTTATGTGCGGTTGTCGTCGTCCGGGCCGCTGCGGGCACCGAGCGCGGCATACGCGCGAGGGGCGGCTCCCCGGTGTGGGGAGCCGCCCCGAGCGGCGGTCTTAGCGGGCGCCACCGGCGGCGCCGCGGCGGATGCCCAGGCGGTCGACGAGCGTACGGAAGCGCTCGATGTCCTTCTTGGCCAGGTACTGCAGAAGGCGGCGGCGCTGGCCGACCAGGATCAGCAGGCCACGACGCGAGTGGTGGTCGTGCTTGTGGGTCTTGAGGTGCTCGGTCAGGTCCGAGATACGGCGCGAGAGCATGGCGACCTGGACCTCGGGGGAGCCGGTGTCGCCCTCCTTCTGGCCGAACTCGGCGAAGATCTGCTTCTTGACGTCAGAGGCGAGAGCCACTGCAACTCCTTTGAGGTGATACCGAGCGGGCCTGGTCTACGGCACAGGACTCTGTGAGAACTCGGTGTCGTGACTGAGTGCGGCCGGCGGTCGGCGACCCGCGTGGGGCGGACACCCTGCTGCACTCGAAGGGCAAGCGTACCAGTGTGCCCGGCGCGGCCGGTCAGCCGGTCGCGCCGCGCACCAGGGCGTAGACCTCCAGCACGCCCAGCGCCAGCGGCACGAGGGCGATCAGGGTGAGGCTGTCGACCAGGTCCAGGATGCGCCCCCAGAACGGCGATACGCCGAGCCGGGGCACCACCAGGGCGATCGCGGTGAGCACCGCGGCGCCGAAGGCGATCGAGGTCGCCAGCCAGATGGTGCGCAGGTCCACCTCGGTGGAGCTGGCGGCCTTCAGGATGAACAGCGGCGTGTGCAGCGAGAGGCCGACGATCAGCAGCGACAGCCCGAGCAGGCCGGCGATGGTGAGGCTGAAGACCTGCGCGGTGTAGCGGAACAGCCGGGCGCGCAGCATGGTGGCGATGCCGAGGGTGAGGGCGAGCAGCTCCGGGAAGAGCTCGTCGGTGAAGCCGAGCACGGCGCAGGCGCCGACGATCACCGCGGCGCAGCCGCCGACCAGGCCGACCAGCACCTCGTGGCCGCGGCGGGCCTGGTGGGCGATGCGCTCGTACTGGACGGCCTCGGCGCGGCCGGCCTCCTCGTCGTAGTCACGGCTGCGGGTCCGGGTCTGGCCGGGGGCGCTGAAGCCGACGGGCAGCCGGGCGAAGCGGGCGGAGAGGCTCGGCAGGAAGCCGATCACGGCGACGGCCGCGACGCCGGTGACGGCGGCGATGTGGTTGGCCGGGGTCGCGGGCAGCAGCACGGCGGCGAAGGTGGCGAGCGCGCCGGCGGCGGCGAGGAAGGCCGCGGCGACGAACAGCGAGTCCTTCTCGGGGAGCAGGCCGACCAGCAGGACGGCGATCACCAGGACGGCGACGCAGCCGGTGAGGAACTGGAGCCGGCCCGGTCCCTCCCACTTGTGGGCGACGGCGATGACGCCGCTGCCGCCGATCAGGGCGTGCGGCAGCGCGCCGAGGCCGAGCGCGAGCGCCGCCCAGGCGTCCTGGTAGACCCGGGCGCGGACGCCGGCCAGGGCGGTGAGCACGACGGCGATGACGCCGGACAGGACGCCGGGCAGGCCGTGCATGTCGTGGCGCAGGTCGGAGAACCAGAGCGCGAAGCCGAGCAGGGTGAGCAGCACGCCGGCGCCGATCAGGCCGAAGGCCCGCATCAACTCGGGGCTCCAGAACCGGCGGTCGGCCTCGACGGCGGTGGCGATGGCGTCGGCGACGTCGTCGTAGACGGCCGGCGGCAGCGACTCGGCGAAGGGACGCAGGCTGAGCAGGTCGCCGTCGCGGACCTGCTGCGCGGCGAGCGGCAGGCCGCTGTCGAGCACGGTGCCGTCGCGGCGGACCAGGTGGAAGCCGGTCGGGGCGCCGTCGGGCTGGGTCTGCCCGGAGAGCCGCAGCACCTCGGGGTAGACGTCGGCGAGCGGGACGTCCTCGGGCAGGGCGACGTCGATCCGGCTGTCCGGGGCGACGACGGTGACCCGGCAGAAGCCGGTGCTGGTGGAGGTGCTCATGCCCGCACCTCGCCGACGCTCCGCGCGTGCCGAGCACGACGCGCTTCCTTGACGAGTGGCTCGCTTCGCTCGCTCACTGCGCACCCCTCGATCGCTCGACGCACTGGGCGCTCCCCCTTGTTGACGGTGCCGCTCTACCCGCGGCGGTCGTTCTGGCTGCTGGCGCGTGCCGGCCGGGCTGGAACTGACTCGATCCGGCCATGAGTTGGCGCGGCGTTACCCTACCCGTTCCGTTCCCGCCCGCCACCGCGCAGGGGCCGGTGGAGCGGTGTCCGGCGGCGGCCGGCGGGGTCGGCGGCCACTGCGGGGCGCCCTGGCTGATCCGCCGGAACGGGCCCCAGTAGGATCGGCCCCTGCGCAAGGCGACGGGGGCAGGGGCCGCGCTCCTCCCCGGGTGCCTGCGGTCGGCGGAGCGGGGGCGGCGTCACACGGGGCGCCCTCACCCGTACGTATCCAGTTGCGTGAGGGCTGATGCCGAAGTGAACGATCAGACCGTTCGAAACCGCGGGGTGGGGTGCGCATGAGTGTGATCACGGTCAAGCGCCCCGCACGGGCCTATCCCCCGGCGGTGCCGGACGAACCGGTGGAGTTGGTCACCCCGCCCGAACTGCCCCGCTCGGGCGGCGAGGACTGGGTGATGAGCATCCTGCCGATGCTCGGCATGGGCGGCTCGGCGGTGTTCTTCTTCTCGCCCGGCGCGCAGGCCCCCATGAAGATCATGGGTGGCCTGATGATCGTCTCGACGGTCGGCATGGCGCTGGCGCAGATCATGCGGGCGCGCAAGGGCGGTTCGACCGCCACCGCCGACGAGCGGCGGGACTATCTCAAGTACCTGCAGCAGATGCGCCGCCAGGTGCGCCGGACGGCGGAGCGCCAGCGCGGCGCGCAGCTGTTCCTGAACCCGGAGCCGGACCAGCTCTGGTCGATCGTCGCGGACGGTCGCCGGCTCTGGGAACGCCGCACCGCGGACGCGGACTTCGCGCAGATCCGGGTCGGCCGGGGGCCGGTCCAGCTGTCGACTCCGCTGGTGGCGCCGCAGACGGCGCCGATGGAGGAGCTGGAGCCGCTCTCGGCGGCGGCCATGCACACCTTCCTGAAGGCCCACGGCACGCTGCAGGACCTGCCGTTGGCGGTCTCGCTGCGCGCCTTCTACCACATCACGGTGTGCGGCGACCCGGACACCGTGTACGGCAACGTCCGGGCGATGATCGCCCAGTTGACGACGCTGCACTCGCCGGACGACCTGCTGGTCACGGTGGCCGCGGCGCCGGGCGCGGTGGAGGAGTGGGAGTGGACCAAGTGGCTCCCGCACAACCAGCACCGCAAGGACAGTGACGGCGCGGGTTCGCGCCGGCTGATCGCGACCGGCCTCGGCGAGCTGGAGCACCTGCTCCAGGACGAACTGGCGGGGCGCCAGCGCTTCGTGCGCGACGCGGCGCCGTCCTCGGACCAGCCGCACATCATCGTCGTCATGGACGGCGCGTCCGTCCCGCACGACTCGCTGCTGGCGGGCGCGGAGGGCGTGCAGGGGGTGACCATCGTCGAGGTGGTCCCGGGCGACCTGGACGAGCCGACCGGCCACCTGATCGTCACGGTGACGCCGGACGAGCTGGTGCTGCGCTCGGCCTCCGGCGCGACGTACACCGGCACGCCGGACACGCTCTCCACCTGGCAGTCCGAGGCGCTGGCCCGTCAGCTGGCGCCGTACCGGATCTCGGCCGGCGGTGACGACGAACCGCTGCTGTCCAACCTGGACTTCACCGAGCTGATGAACTCGGGCGACCCGGGCTCGTTCGACGTGACGCGCAGCTGGCGCACGCGGGCGCAGCACGAGAAGCTGCGGGTGCCGATCGGCGTCGGGGCCGGCGGCGAGCACGTCTACCTGGACATCAAGGAGGCCGCGCTCGAAGGCATGGGCCCGCACGGCCTCTGCGTCGGCGCGACCGGCTCCGGCAAGTCGGAGCTGCTGCGCACCCTGGTGCTCGGTCTGGCGATGACGCACTCCTCGGAGACGCTGAACTTCGTCCTCGCCGACTTCAAGGGTGGTGCGACCTTCGCCGGGATGGCGGACATGCCGCACACCTCGGCGGTGATCACCAACCTGGAGGGCGAGCTCACCCTGGTCGACCGCATGCGCGACGCGATCGAGGGCGAGATGAACCGCCGTCAGGAGCTGCTCCGCTCGGCCGGCAACTACGCCAACCTGAACGAGTACGAGCGGGCCCGTGCGGCGGGTGCGGCGCTGGACCCGCTGCCGTCGCTGGTACTGATCATCGACGAGTTCTCCGAGCTGCTGACGGCGAAGCCGGACTTCATCGACATGTTCATCCAGATCGGCCGGATCGGCCGTTCGCTGGGTGTGCACCTGCTGCTGGCCTCGCAGCGCCTGGAGGAGGGCAAGCTGCGCGGTCTGGACACCTACCTGTCCTACCGGATCGGTCTGCGCACCTTCTCGGCGGCCGAGTCGCGGGCGGCGATCGGCGTGCCGGACGCGTACCACCTGCCGCCGGTGCCGGGTGTCGGCTACCTGAAGTTCGGCACCGACGTGATGGACCGGTTCAAGGCCGCGTACGTCTCGGGGCCGTACCGGGCGCCGGGGCAGCAGCGGTCGACCGGCGGACGGCTGGTGACGGCGCAGCCGGTGCTGTTCACCGCGGCCGAGGTGCCGGTGCTGGAGCCGCTGGTGCAGGAGGTGGAGCCGGAGATCGAGGAGCAGGACGACGCCCTGGTCGACACCGTGCTGGACGTCTTCGTGCAGCGGATGGCGGGGCAGGGCCCGGCCGCGCACCAGGTGTGGCTGCCGCCGCTGGACGAGGCGCCGAGCGTGGACCAGTTGCTGCCGCCGCTGCAGGCGACCGCGGAGCGCGGTCTGACCTCGCCCGGGTTCGGTGCGCTGGGCCGGCTGAACGTGCCGGTCGGCATCGTGGACCGGCCGCGCGAGCAGCGCCGCGACGTGCTGCACCAGGACTACTCGGGTGCGGCCGGTCACGGTCTCATCGTGGGTGGTCCGCGGTCCGGCAAGTCGACGATGGTGCGCACCACGGTGGCCGGGTTCGCGCTCACCCACACGCCGCTGGAGGCGCAGTTCTACCTGCTGGACTTCGGTGGCGGCGGCTTCCAGTCGCTGCAGGACCTGCCGCACGTCGGCGGGGTGGCCGGCCGTCTGGACGCCGAGAAGGTGCGCCGGATGATCAGCGAGGTGCACGGGGTGCTGAACCGGCGCGAGGAGCTGTTCCGGGCGACCGGGATCGACTCCATCGTGACCTACCGGGCCCGGCGGGCCAACGGTCAGCTGCCGGACGAGCAGTTCGGCGACGTCTTCCTGATGATCGACGGCTGGAACACCTTCAAGCAGGAGTTCGAGATGCTGGAGCCGGTGATCGGGGACATCGCCCAGCGCGGTCTCGGTTACGGCGTCCACCTGATCGTCACGGCGGCCCGCTACGCGGAGGTCCGTCCGGCGCTGAAGGACCTGCTGCAGAACCGGACCGAGCTCAAGCTCGGTGACGCGATGGAGTCCGAGGTGGACCGCCGGGTGGCGCAGAACGTCCCGGCCATGCCGGGGCGCGGTGTCACCTCCGGCAAGCTGCACTTCCTCTCCGGCCTGCCCCGGCTGGACGGCTCGTCCTCGGTGGAGGACCTGCAGGACGGCGTGACCGCGCTGGTCGCCGCCGTCAACGCGGCCTGGACGGGCCCGCGCGCACCGCAGGTCCGGATGCTGCCGGCGGTGCTGGACGGCCACTCGCTGCCGAAGGGCTTCGAGTACCCGGAGCGCGGTGTCGCCTTCGGCGTGGACGAGGTCGAGCTGGCGCCGGCGTTCGTCAACTTCGAGACGGACCCGCTGTTCATCGTCTTCGGCGACACCGAGTCCGGCAAGTCGGCGACGCTGCGGATGCTGATCAAGCAGATCACCGAGCGGTACACCCCGGACCAGGCCGGCATCGTGGTCGGCGACTACCGGCGCGCGCTGCTCGGTGCGGTGCCGCAGGAGTACCTGGTCGAGTACGCGGCGGCGCAACCGGCCATGACGAGCATCGTGGAGATGCTGCGCGGGGCGTGCTCGCGCCGTCTGCCGGGCCCGGACGTGACCGCCGAGCAGCTGCGCAACCGCAGCTGGTACAGCGGCAAGGACATGTTCGTGATCGTGGACGACTACGAGCTGGTGGCGACCGGTTCGGGCAATCCGCTGGCGCCGCTGGCCGAGTTCCTGCCGTTCGCCCGGGACATCGGCCTGCGCGTGATCATCGCGCGCAGCGCGGGCGGCGCCGGTCGCTCGCTCTACGAGCCGGTGATGCAGCGGATGCGGGAG
Organism: Kitasatospora sp. NPDC058218; assembly: GCF_042882445.1. Taxonomy (NCBI): domain Bacteria; kingdom Bacillati; phylum Actinomycetota; class Actinomycetes; order Kitasatosporales; family Streptomycetaceae; genus Kitasatospora; species Kitasatospora sp. NPDC058218. Next base: position 16,544 of record NZ_JBHVWC010000054.1, read on the forward strand.
CTGGGCGGCCAGGGCGTGATCCTCTCCGGCAACAAGGACGAGGGCGCGCTGCTGGGCACGGTCAAGCCGCAGCCGCTGCCGCCGGGCCGGGGCGTGTTCGTCTCGCGCCGGATCACCAGCGGTCAGATGGTGCAGACGGGCTGGCTGCCGTCGGCGTAGCAGGCGCGACCGCCGTCGGCGGTGGTCACGGAAAGTGATCGAGGGGTCGGGTTCCCGAGGAGCCCGACCCCTTTCGCGTCCAGGTGCTGAAACGTTACCTAGATCTTTCCGGCCCCGGGCTGCGGTTCCCGCACCCCGTGCGGGCGGCGGCGGACGCGGGAAGCCCGCCTGGGTGACGCGCCTCCGTGTCGATCAAAAGCCTTGGAATGGGAGAACGCAACACTCAGTTCACCTTGGATTCAAGTGCCATGTGGCGAAGGTAACAAGTCGGACATACGTGATAATGACCGTGCGTGATCATCAGATCGCATGTTTATGCCCTTCACCGCAACGGATTCCGAAGCATTTCGGCCATTGACGCAATCATTACGGCCAAGGTTCCATGGCGGCCCGGGAGCGAAGGACCAGAACCCCACAGCAGCAAGCCAGCGGAGGCGATACCGCTCCCTCTCCAGGACCGCACAGAGCCGATCGGAAGCCACATGACCGACACGCTTCGCCCGCCACTCGCCGTAGCCCCCACTGCGGCGGACCAGGGCGCTGCCTCCCCCCAGACGCTCAAGCGCTCGATCGGCGTCGTGGGCGGGACCCTGCTCACGCTGTCCTGCGTCACCCCGGCCTCCACGCTCTTCGTGATCGTCCCGGAGCTGTTCTCCAGCATCGGCAGCGCCACCGCGCTGGCCATCGCCATCGGCTCGGTGCTCTGCATCGCGGTCGCCTTCTGCTACTCCGAGCTCGGCACCCTGATCCCCAGCGCCGGCGGCGAGTACGCGATGGTCGGCACCCTGGCCGGGCGCCTCGCCGGCTGGCTGGTCTTCGTGCTCTCGCTGATCGTGGTGCTGATCGTCCCCTCGGTGATCGCCCTCGGCACGGCCGACTACCTCGCCCCGGTGCTGCACGTCGACAAGCCGATCGCCGGCGCCGCGGTGATGCTGGCCGCCACCCTGGCCGGTCTGCTGGACCTGCGCGCCAACGCCTGGATCACCGGCGTCTTCCTGGTCCTGGAGGTCATCGCCGCCGGGGTCGTCTCGGTGCTCGGCTTCGCCCACGCCAACGGCGACGCGCCCAGCCTGCTGCACGGCGTGGTCGCCGGCGAAGGCGGCGCCACCACCACGGTGAGCATCGGCGCCATCGTCGGCGCGCTCGGCATCGCGCTCTTCATCACCCAGGGCTTCTCCACCGCGGTCTACCTCTCCGAGGAGCTGGAGAACCCGCGCCGCAACGTCTCGCGCACCGTGCTGTGGACCCTCGGCATCTCCGCCGCGGTCATCCTGATCCCGGTCACCGCGATCACCATGGGCGCCCCCGACCTGGCGACCCTGACCTCCGGCGACATCTCCGGCCTGGTCACCGCGTGGAGCAACTCCGCCGTCGGCACCTTCATCAGCCTCTGCGTGGCGCTGGCGATCATCAACGCCGGCATCGTCATGGTCATCCAGAACTCCCGGGTGCTGTTCGCCTCGGCCCGCGACAAGGCCTGGCCCGAGCCGGTCAACAAGGCCTTCTCCACGCTGGGCCGGTTCGGCTCGCCGTGGGTGGCCACCCTGGCCGTCGGCCTGCCGGGCGCCGCGCTCTGCTTCGTCAAGGGCGAGCTGCTGAGCGAGATCACCGGCGTCGCCGTCACCGGGATGTACCTGCTGGTCGCGATCGCCGCGCTGCTGTCGCGCCGCAACCACCACAAGCACGCCGCCGCCTGGCGGATGCCGCTCTGGCCGGCCGTCCCGGTGGTCCTGATCGCCGTGCTGGTCTACATCATCACGCAGCTGGACACCGTGCCGCTGCTGTGGACCGGCGGCATCACCGCCGTCGCCACCCTCTACTGGCTGTTCTACCTTCGCCCCCGGCAGGACACCCGCTGGGTGATCACCCTCCCCGAGGACCAGCAGGCCTGACGACGGCCCGCCGGGACCCCCACCCCTCCCCCACACGGCAGTGCCCCGGGCCCACCTGGCCCGGGGCACTGCCGTGTCGCGTCGCGGACTACTTCTTGAGCTTCCACTCCGGGCTGGTGGCGATCGCCTTCAGCTGGTCCGTGGTCAGCGCCGGGGCGGTCCGGGTGGCCGGGGTGCGCTGGCTTCCGCTGTTGAACGCGCTGATCACCACCCGCAGGCCGTCCGGGCGCAGGGTGTCGACCGTCCACATCACCGGGTTCCCGGGCGTCTTCCGGGACACGACCTTGGTGCCGTCGGGGAGCTGCTGGGCACCGGCGAAGATCGAGCCGCGGTCGGCGTCCCTGCTCCAGTCCTGCACGTTGATCTGCACCAGCGACTTGCCCTTGCCGTCGTTCACGACGAAGTCGGCGAAGCCCACCTGGCCACCGGTCTCCGTCTCGGTCAGCCCGGCCGGGAGCAGCTTGGCGGTGATCGTCAGGATCTCCTCCTGCGTGTACTCCTTGCTGGTGTCCCGGGGTTTGACCGGCGCGGGCACCGGGATCGCCGCGACGATCCGGTCCCAGGACTTGTCCGTGACGACGGCCTTGAGCTGCTCGGCGCTCAGCGGCGGGGTCGCCCGGGTGACCGGGGAGTCCTTCTCCGCGGCCGCGTTCCACTCGGACAGCTCGATCAGACGGCCGTCCTTGCCCACCAGCCTGGCGTTCCACCACTTGGTGTCGACCCGGCGGTCGGGGTACTCGTAGCCCTGGAACACGGTCAGCGAGCCGCCGTCCGGCAGGGTGGTGGCGGTGCAGGCGTCGTAGGGGACGTACTTCTTGTCGGGGCAGGTGTTCTCCGCCCGCGCGGGATCCCCCTCCGGGATCCGGCTGACCGAGATGCCCACGGCGGCCTGGCCCTTGCCGTCGTCGAAGACCAGGTTCGCGGTGACCAACGGCGCCGCACCGGGCTTGCCCGTGGGCTCGGTGCCGTGTCCCGCGCCACCGGTGCCGCGGCCCGCGGGCAGCAACGCCTGGAGGGTGGCGAGCACCTCGTCGCCGGTGATCACCGCCGCCGAGGCCGAGGCCGAGGCCACCGGAGAGGTGGAGCCGGACGCGGTGCCGGACGCGGCGGCGGACGCGGCGACGCCACCGCTGCCGGCCGCGGCGAGCGCGGTGGCGGCCGGGGAGGAGCCGGAGAGGTACACCGCGCCGGTGCCCACCAGGGCCAGCGCGGCCGCGCCCCCGACCACCGCGGCGGCCGAGCGGCGGCGCCAGCGGCGGCGGCCGCGGTCCAGGCCGCCCGCCACCAGCGGGGCCTGCTCGGTGTGGAAGCCCTCACCGGTCCGGGTGATGGCGTAGAGAAGATCGTCTTCGAACCTGTCCTGCTCGGACATGGGTGATCACCGCTTCTTTCGATCACGGGTCGGATGATGGCGGAGTTCGTCCGCTCGACGGAGGCGGGGCCCGGTGGGCGGCGGGCTCAGCGGGCGGCCAGTTCGGCGAGCGAGTCGCCGAGCAGCGCCCGCAGCCTGCCCAGGGCGCGGGTGGTGCGGGTGCGGACCGCGCCGGAGGAGGCCCGCAGCACGTCGGCGGTCTCCTCGACGCTGCGGTCCTCCCAGTAGCGCAGCACCAACACCGCCCGGTCCTTCGCCGGCAGCCGGGCGAGCGCGTCGAGCAGGGCCAGCCGCAGCGTGCTGTCCGCCTCGCGGACCTCCGGTTCGGGCAGTTCGCCGGTGGGGCGTTCGCCGCTGGAACGGCGGCGCTGCTGGGCGAGGAAGGTGCGCACCATCACGGTGTGGGCGTACGCGCCGGGGTTGTCGATCCGGTGCCGGCCGCCGGTCCACGCGGTGCGCCGCCACAGCACGTACATCCGGCTGAGGGCCTCCTGGACGAGGTCCTCGGCGTGATGGGTGTCGCCGCCGGTCAACAGGCAGGCGGAGCGGTACAGCTGACCGGTCCGGCTGGACACGAGGTCCAGGAACTCCCCGTCCTTGGCCTCGCGTGTGGCGCCGATCCGCCCCATCCCCCGTGCCCCCCTGCTTGCTGCCGTCGACACCTCTTGGATGCGGTGGGGGGAGCAGGATGTTACAGCCGGGCCGAAAAGAGTTCCGGATCAGTCCGTGGGGCGCCGGCGGTTGTCGCGGAGCACCACGCCGCCGCCGATGAGCAGCGCGACGAGCAGGGCGCCGACGCCCAGGACGTACGTCGCGGTGCGGCCGTCGCGGTCGGCCTGGGTCTCGCCGAGGCCGAGCGGCTGCGGCACGATCGGGGCGGCGGCCAGCTGGACCGGCTTGTCCGGCTCGGCCTTGATCGGCGGGTCCTCGGGTGCCTTGGTGACGGCCTTCACCGGGTCCACCACGCCCCAGCCGATGTAGTCGTTCGCCTCCAGGTCGGTGCGCTGCGCGGTCTGCTCGATCCAGGCGCGCACCTGCGCCGGCTTCCACTTGGGGTGGGCGCCGACCAGCAGCGCCGCCAGGCCGGCGACGTAGGGCGCGGCGAAGCTGGTGCCGTTGTCCACGCACTGGCCGCCCCGGGGGACGGTGGAGAGCATGTCGACCCCGGGCGCGACGACGTCCACGAAGCTGCCGTACTGGGAGAAGAGGGCGCGCTCGTTGTTGCGGTCGGAGGCGCCGACGGCGAGCACGGACGGGAACGCGGCGGGGAAGGTGTCACCCTCCTTGCCGTCGTTGCCGGTGGAGGCGACCACCACGACGCCCTTGGCCTCGGCGGCCTCGACGGCGGCCTTCAGCTCCGGGTAGCCGCCGAAGTCGGCGTTGCCGGCGCCGCGCACGTCCTGCGAGATGTTGATGACCTTGGCACCGCCCTGGATCGCGGTGTAGATCGCCTCGACGAGGGTGTAGACGTCACCGTTGCCCTCGGCGTCGTTCTGACGGATCGACAGGATGCTCGCGTCCGGGGCGATTCCGACGAAGCCGGTCTGGTCGCTGCGGCCGGCCGCGATGATGCCCGCCACCTTGGTGCCGTGGCCGACCAGGTCGTCCTTGCCGCCGCCCTCGACCTTCTTCTTCTCCTTGTCCTTCAACAGGGAGCCGCCGTCGAGCACCCGGTTGGCCAGTTGGGGGTTCTGGTCGTTCACGCCGGTGTCGATGACCGCGACGGTCACCCCGGCACCGGTGACCTTGCCGCCCTGCCAGAGCTCGTCGAGCACCATGCGCTGCAACGACCACGGCACGGCCTGCACGTTCTGGGCGTCCTTGGCGCAGTCACCGGCGGCGGCGATGCCGGGGCCGTCCGCGTGGGCCGGGGCGGCCAGCGGACCACCGAGCACCGCGAGCGCGGCCACCGTCGCGGCCGCCTTCCGGTACCTGACTACGGACACCCTGCCACCCCTCTTGTCGTCCACCCGTGTTGCGCGCCAGGGGCGGGTGCCCGTGAACCGGGCACCCGCCCCTTCGGCGGAGTCGATCATCCCCTGACGGGGAGCAGGCTCCGTCAGCTCCAGAGCTTGGCGTTGTTGTTCTCGGTGCTGTTGTAGCTCTCGGCCGCCTTGTCCAGCGAGCCGGCGATCTTGGACAGCACCTGCTGCAGGTGGGCGGCGCGGGAGTCCCACTTCGCCTGGTGGGCCTGGTAGCCCTGCTGGGCAGCGCCCTCCCAGCTGGAGGCGATCTTGGTGACGCCGGCCTTCAGCTCCTCGAGCTGGGAGTGAATGCGGTTGGCGGTGTTGCGAACCTCGGTACCGGCGTTACGCACGGTTTCGAAGTTGACGAGAATGTGGTCGGACACGATGTCTCCTTGTCGAGGAACCGACGCGCTCCCTCACCAGGGGCCGCCGATGGATGACCTGGCAGAGAGGGGATCAGGCCTGGCCGGCGCCGAACGCCGCCCGCTGGTCCGCGTCGGTCGCCGAGTACTGCTTGGTCGTGATCTCGATCGCGTCCTTGATCGCCTTCAGCGACTTGTTGAGCTCGACCGCGTCCTCGTTGAACTGACCCTGCAGGGTCCTGTAGGCCTGCGCGGCCTGACCCTGCCAACCGCCCGCAATCGAACCCACCAGGCTGTCGAGCTTGCGAATCTCGCCCTCGACCTGCCCGATGACCTCTTCCATGTGCTTGGCGAAAGCCAGCATCTCCTGAGCGGTCGTCTTGAACTGACCCATGCTCTACCGTCCCCCATGAGACAGACATTGTGTCCGGACCGCCGTTCCCGGCCGGCCCGCCGCATCACCGGTGTGATGTCCAGCAGAACTGTAGTCGGCACACGCAACTCACCCAACACCGGGGAACCGGTAGTTACCAGACCATGACACTGGGGCCAATTCCGTTGCCGTACCGGGGCGGTCAGGCGTTCTGCTGCTGCGCCGCGGTCTTCGCGTTCAGCGCCGGGCCGAACGGCACCAGGTTCGACCACTGCTGCGGCACCGGCACCGGCTGGAGCCCCTGGTAGCCGAGCCGGGCCTGGTTTCCGCCGGCCTCCTCCTGCTGCGGCTGCTGCGGCTGCCCGGCGGCCGGGTCGCCGGGCTGGGCGGTCGGGGTCGGGGTCGGCGTGGGGCTCGAACCCGGCTTGCCCGGCTGGGCGGTCGGCGTGGCCTGCGAGCCCTTGCCGCCGGTGCTGGTGGCGGGCACCGCGTAGCGCAGCCCGGTCTCGGTGATCAGGTAGTCGCTGCCGGAGCCGCCCGCGCCCGCGTCCAGCGCGCGGTAGAACAGGCCGTAACCGGGCGTCACATAGGCCGAGCCGACCCCGCTGCTGTGCTTCGCGGGGTAGGCCGGACCGGCCCAGACGCTGCGCAGCGGCGTCTTGCCGTCCTCGGCGATCCCGTCGAAGGTGCTGCAGACCACCGACTTCGCGTCCTTCTGCGCCTGCCAGTTGTTGGCCGGCGCGCCCGTCCTGGTCGGCCAGTCGTCACCGACGTCCTTCAGCGGGGTGCTGGTGTTGAACGCGGCGTAGTCCGCCGGCATCAACTCGTCGATCCGCGGCGTCTTGTCGGCGTCCTGGTTGTACAGGGCCTGCCACGCGGGGTTCTGCCGGATCAGCTCGGCCTGGAGCTGCGTGACGACGGACAACTGGTCCTTGCCCACGACGAAGTAGCGGTCGCCGTACCGGACCAGCCGGCCGATCTTGCGGTCCTCCGCCTTCTGCAGCGCCACCGAGGAGTTGGGCCCCTTGACGTCCGCGACCAGTCCGTCGATCTTGGGGAACTGGATCACGCTCCCGGTCACCAGGGTCTCCAGCCAGTCCTTCTTCACCGGCTGCGGCTTCGCGCTCGCCCCGAAGATCGCCGCCATCAGCTGCTTCTTGTCGCTCTCCGAGGTCTGCGTCCCCCCGATGGCGTGCTTGCGGCCCTTCGCGTCGACCAGGAAGAGGTTCAGCTTGCTCTGGTCGATCGGCGGCTGCCCCGGGCCCGGCTGCGCGGCGACCTTCTGCTCGTCGATCTCCTTCACCAGCAACGCCTGGTCGACGTCCAGCACCCGGTCCTTGGCCGCCAGGGTCTTGGCGTCGGCGCCACCGGCCACGAACAGCGCCTGGTTCGCCGTCTCCTGCTTGTCGTCCGGGCCGGGGCTCTCGCAGACCGACCACTTCATCGACTTGGAGGCGTTCTCCTTGGTCGGCAACTTGTCCGGCGCGTACGGGATGCCGATGGTCGGGCCGTGGTTCGGGTACTTGTCGAGCACCTCGTCGGCGACCACCACCACCTTGGCGTCCACCGGCAGCACCAGCCGCGCCGAGGACATGTTGAGCACCTGGTGCAGGCGCTTGGTCTTGCCGTCCGGATCGGTCAGCACCACGTACCGGGTGGTGCTCTTCTTGCCCTGGACGACGTTCTTGCCGCTGTCCCAACCCACCGGCGCGCTCGGCTTGAACACCCCCCAGAGTCCGAACCCGCCGACCACCAGAGCGCCCACCACGACGCTCGGCAGGATCGCCTTCACCGGCCGCGGTGCGTCCTCGTCACTACCGGCCCCGTTGGGCAGCAGAAAGGCCCCGACCGTCCGCTTGCGCGCGAAGGTGTAGGCGTTCAGCTCGTCCCGGCGTGATGCCATGCTCGTCGTCTCCCCTGTCTGACCGACATACCCCGTGGTCCGCACCCGCCGGGCGAGAGCGGCTTCGAACCCTCTACGATGCGGCAGCAGACGGTGAGTACGGTACGGGTACGGTTCGCGAACCGGCCAACCGGGCCGCGACAACTGATTCAGAGAGGGCCACTCGGGGGATGCCAAGCCAGACCGCTCCAGGGCGCCGAAGCACCGACGAGGGCAGGGGCTCGCGCCGATCCGGCCGACGGGCACGGCCCGACCGGAGCCAGTCCGCCGAACCCGCGGCCGCCGGCGGCCCCGCGGCCCCCGTCCCGGTCCGCGTCCACCCCCGGCCCGGGCTGCTCGGCGGCCGGCTGAGGCTCCAGCAGCTCGTGCTGGTCGAGGTCGCGGTGGCGCTGGTGGCGGTCGGCTGGACCATCAGCAAGCCGGTGGCCGGCGCCTTCGGCGCGGTCGCCCTGGCGCTGGTCGTCCTCGCGGTGATCCCGCTGCGCGGCCGCACCATCCCCGAGGCCCTGCGGGTGCGCGCCGCGCTGAAGGCCCGTCGCAAACAGGCCCGGACGAACGTCCCGCCGGTCGGCACCGACCCCGCCATCGCCCCCGCGCTGGAGCTGGAACCGGCCCTGCGCACCTGCACCCACGCCACCGAGACCGACTTCGGCGGCCGCCCGATGCGCCGGGAGACCGGCATGGTCGGCGACGGCACCTTCCTCAGCTCGGTGCTGCTCGTCCAGGCCAAGGACCAGCCGCTGCGGCCGGTGCGCACCGCGCTGCCGCTGCCGCTGGACGTGATCTGCTCGGCGCTGCGGGTGGACGACATCTCCCTGGAGTCGGTCCAGATCGTCCAGCACACCCAGCCGGCGCCGGCCCCGCACCTGCCCGAGCAGTCGCTCGCCGCCCGCGCCTACCAGGAGCTGCCCGACGGCACCGCCACCCCCGGCCTGCGGCTGACCTGGGTGGCGCTCAAGCTCGACCCGGAGCGGGCGGCCACCGCCGTCCGCGCCCGCGGCGGCGGCGAGGAGGGCGCCCGCAAGGCCCTGCAGCGGGTCACCGACCAGCTCGCCGGACGGCTGGGCAGCGCCGGCTTCAACGCCACCGTGCTGGACGAGCGCGAACTCATCGCCGCGCTGGCCATCTCCACCTGCGCCAACCCGCTCGCCGTGGCCGGCCGCCAGGGCACCGGCAGCGGCGGCGGCAGCGGCCGCCGCACCCAGGAGAGCAACCGGTTCTGGCGGATCGACGACCGCTGGCACAGCACCTACTGGATCTCCCGGTGGCCCCAGCTCAGCCGCCCCGGCGGCTCCCCCGGCCGGATCGCCGCCCCGGACCTCGTCAACCTGGTCACCGGCTCGCCCGCGCTGGCCAGCACCTTCAGCCTGACCGCCGGCCACGGCACCGGCGGCTCGGTGACGATCAGCGGCCACGTCCGGGTGACCGGGCGCAGCGAGAGCGAGGTCACCCAGGTCGGGCGGCTGGTGGAGGCCCGGGCGCAGAGCGCCGGCCTCGGCCTCGCCCGGCTCGACCTGGAGCAGGCCCCCGGCATGCTCGCCACCCTGCCCCTGGGAGGTGCTTCCTGATGGCGTACCAGACCTATCCGACCCCCGGCCCGCAGCCCGGTACCGAGCAGCCCCGGGTCCGGCCGCGCATCCTGCCCGGTTTCGGACTGCGCGGCCCGCGCCGCGAGAAGCACGTGCTGACCACCGAGGACCTCGGCGCGCTCTCCTTCCCCGTCGGCGACGACGGCGTGCTGATCGGCGAGGACGTGCAGAAGCAGCCCGCCGTGCTCGGCCTGTTCCGGCCCAGCGCCTACGACCTGGTCCTGGTCGGCGGCGTCTGGACGGCGCAGGTCATCGCGCTGCGGGCGGCGGCCACCGGCGCCCGGATCGCCGTCGAGACCGCGCGCGGACAGCTGTGGGGCCCGATGGCGCAGGCCGCGGGCGGCGGCCAGCCGTGTGTGACCGTCCACCAGGTCGGCCGGCTCGGCCCGCAGGGCGCCTCGGTGACCTCGCCGGTGCTCGTGGTGCGCGACCTCGGCGCCCGCCCGCCGCGCAGCCGGCTCTCCGCCGCACCCTGGCAGACCACCCTGACCCTGCTGCCGTACCTGGGGCCGAACGCGACCCGGGTGCTGAACGCCGCCGACCTGGTCGGAGTGCAGCGGGTCTCGCCGCAGGAGGCCGAGCTGATCGGCCGGGTGCTCTCGCTCGGCCCGCAGGACATCGCCGCGCTGCCCACCCTCGGGGACGACATGACGCTCTGGACGACCCGGATGCGCCGCCAGTACGTACGGACCGTCGCCGGGCAGGCCGAGCAGCAGGTCCTGGGCGGGGCACGCCGGATGGACTGACCCGGTGCGCCCCGATCGCGCCCTGGGCGAGATGAGACTCCGCCTTCAAAGGGGGGTGGTGCACGGCCTAGTCTTTGATGCGGCAACGGCACCGCGAAGAGCGGCGGCGAACACGAGGGAGCCCTAGGTGAGCAGCGATCGGGACGGCGTCTACGTCGGCGACAACGCGGCGGAGGACGACGACGACTGGTCCGACGCACCCGACTACACTCCCCCCTCCTGGTACGTGCAGACGGAGTCCCCGGGGGCTCCGGCGGCTCCTCCGGGCCCGGCGCCCGGCCCGGCGGCCGGGCCACCGGGTGGGGCGGGCGCTCCGGCGGCGGGCGGTGGACAGGTCGCGCCGGTACCGGCGCCTGCCCCCGTGCCCGTACCCGCGCCTGCTCCGGTGCCCGCCCCGGCGGTGGACGGCCCGGCGGTGCCGCCGGTCGCCGCTCCGGCTCCGGTGCCGGCTCCCGAGCCGGTACCGGCCCCGGCCCCGGCCGTGGTGACCGCCCCCGCCCCGGAGGCGGCGCCGGCTCCCGCGCCCGCCACCCACGTCGAGGCGCAGCACGTCCCGTTCGCCGCGCCCACGGCCGACGTGCCCGCACCCGCCCCGGCCCCCGGTCCGGCCCCCGAGCAGCCGCAGGCCGCGGTGGCCCAGCCGTGGCCGCCGGCGGACGTCGCCGCGCACCAGCAGCCCGGCCCGGCCCAGCCGGTGCCGCCGCAGCAGCCGGCACACCCCCAGCCCTATCCGGACCCGCACCCGTACGCCCAGCCGCAGCCGTACCCGGACCCGCAGCAGCAGCAGGCGCAGCCGCAGCCCTACGCCGAGCCCCCGCAGCAGCAGGCCCCGCAGCAGGTCCAGCCGCAGCCCTATGCGGACCCGCAGTCGTACGCCCAGCCGCAGCCGTACCCGGACCCGCAGCAGCAGGCCCCGCACGCCCAGCCCCAGCCGTACCCGCAGCCGGTGCAGCCCGTGCCGCCGACGGACCAGCAGGATCAGCAGGCCGCCGCGTGGGCCGCCGCCCAGCAGGCCCCCGGCCCGCAGGCACCCGCGCCCGGCCCGCAGGCCCCGCCGGTCGACCCGCGCCAGGGCGGCTGGCCGCAGCCGACCACCTACCAGCAGCCGTCCCAGCAGCCGCAGCCCCAGCAGCCGGCCCCGTCGTGGCAGCAGCAGTCCAGCGTCCCGCAGGCACCCGCGGCGTTCCAGCAGGCCGGCCCCCCGCAGCAGGTCTCGCACGGCGCTCCGCTCGGCTACACGGCCGCCGTCGAGCTCTCCTCGGACCGCCTGCTGCGCAGCCAGCCGAAGCAGCAGCGCCAGCAGCCGCGCTTCCAGTTCGGCGGCAAGGCCGCCGCGGCCGAGCGCGGCCGCAAGCTGGAGATCATCCGGACCCCGGTGATGAGCTGCTACCGGATCGCGGTGATCAGCCTCAAGGGCGGGGTCGGCAAGACCACGACCACCACCGCGCTCGGCGCGACCCTGGCCAGCGAGCGCCAGGACAAGGTGATCGCGATCGACGCCAACCCGGACGCCGGCACCCTCGGCCGCCGGGTCAAGCGCCAGACCGGCGCGACCATCCGCGACCTGGTGACGGCCATCCCGCACCTGCGCAGCTACATGGACATCCGTCAGTTCACCTCGCAGGACCTGCACTCGGGCCTGGAGATCCTGGCGAACGACGTCGACCCGGCCGTCTCGACCACCTTCAACGACTCGGACTACCGTCAGGTCATCGACGTCCTGGGCCGCCAGTACCCGATCATCCTGACCGACTCCGGCACCGGCCTGCTGTACAGCGCGATGCGCGGGGTGCTGGACCTCGCCGACCAGCTGATCATCGTCTCCACCCCGAGCGTGGACGGTGCCTCCTCCGCCTCGACCACGCTGGACTGGCTCTCCGCGCACGGCTACGCCGACCTGGTGCAGCGCAGCATCACGGTGGTCTCCGGGGTCCGCGAGACCAGCAAGATGATCAAGGTCGAGGACATCGTCGCGCACTTCCAGACCCGCTGCCGCGGCGTGGTGGTGGTGCCGTTCGACGAGAGCCTGGCGGCCGGCGCCGAGGTCAACCTCGACATGATGCGGCCCAAGGTCCGCGAGGCGTACTTCGAACTCGCCACCCTGGTCGGCGAGGACATCGTCCGCGCCCAGCAGGCCGCCGCGCAGCAGTCCGGCTGGCAGCAGCAGGCCCAGCAGCCCCCGCAGACCGCCGCTCCCTACCCGGGCCAGCCGCAGCCTTACGCGGACCCGCAGCAGTCCTACCCGCAGCAGGCGCAGCAGCCGTACCCGCAGCAGGGCCAGGGCGGCTACCCGGCCGGCGGGCCCGCGCCCGGCGCGCCGTGGGCCCCGCAGCAGGGGCAGGCGCCGCCGCCCCCGCCCGGCTACGGCTACCCGCAGGCCCAGCCGGGTGCCCAGCAGCCTCCGCAGGACTGGCAGTCCCAGCCGCCGGCCGGCGGGTACGGCTACCCCCAGCCGCAGCCGGGCACGCAGCCGCCCGCGCCGCCCGCCGGGTACGGCTACCCGCAGCAGCCCCAGCCGTAGCGACCCGAAAGGGCCCGCCGGCCGTTCCCGGATCCCAGAGGTCCGGAGACGGCCGGCGGGCCCTTTCGGTGTCCGCCCGGTCCGGTCAGAGCACGTCGGTCAGCTCGCGGGCCTGCTTGACGTCGTCGGCCATCCGGTCCAGCAACGCGTCGATCGAGTCGAACTTCTCCATCCCGCGCAGGTAGGCGAGGAAGTCGACGGCGACGTGCAGCCCGTAGAGGTCCAGGCCGACCCGGTCGATGGCGTACGCCTCGACGGTGCGGGCGGTGCCGTCGAAGGTCGGGTTGGTGCCGACCGAGATCGCGGCCGGCATCAGCTCGCCGTCCGCCGTCAGCCAGCCCGCGTAGACGCCGTCGGCCGGGATCGCGCTGTGCGGCACGGTCTCCACGTTGGCCGTCGGGTAGCCCAGCTCGCGGCCGCGCTGGGCGCCGCGCACCACCACGCCCTCGACCCGGTGCGGGCGGCCCAGCACCTCGCCCGCGCCGGCCACGTCACCGGCCGCGACCAGCCGGCGGGTGAGGGTGGACGAGAACGGCTCGCCGTCCCCGGCCGCCCCGCGCACCTGGAGGTCGACCACCTCGACGCCGAAGTCGGCCGCCCGGCCCAGCTCGGCCAGCAGGGCGACGTCGCCCGCCGCACGGTGCCCGAAACGGAAGTTCGGCCCCTCGATGACCAGCCGCGCGCGCAGCGCGTCGACCAGCACCTGCCGGACGAAGGTCTCCGGGGACTCCTGGGAGAACTCCGCGGTGAACGGCAGCACCAGGACGGCGTCCACACCGAGCGCCTCGATCAGCTCCGCGCGGCGCGGCTGCGGGGCGAGCAGCGGCGGGTGGCTGCCCGGGCGAACGACCTCGCTCGGGTGCGGGTCGAAGGTGACCACGACCGAACGGACGCCGAGCTCGCGGGCACGCTCCACCGCCCGGTTGATGATCAGCTGGTGTCCGCGGTGCACACCGTCGAACGAACCGATGGTGACGACGCTGCGTCCCCAGTCACCGGGGATATCCTCCAGGCCACGCCAGCGCTGCACCCTGACCGCTCCTTGTTCCGTACGGCGCGTACCTTCTGTACGCTCAAACGCTCAAAACCCGAACCCCTATAGCGTGCCATGCGCCTGCCCCTGCTTCGGCACCGGAAGGCGGGTTGGGCGCACCACCGGGTGTCCGGGACCGGACACCGGGGTGCGCACGGCCTCCCGCCCGGCCGCCCGGTCCGCCTCCCGCCCGGCCTCGGCGGCCGCCTCCTGCGGGTCGCGCCCGGCCGCCGCCAGCTCCCGCAGCCGGGCCAGCCGCGGGCCGGCGGGACGCGCCGGCGCCCCGCCCTCGGGCCACCGGACCAGCAGCAGCGCGAACGCCGCCGAGCGGCCGGCGCAGCGCACCAGCAGCTCGTCCGCGCCCGGCAGTCCGGCCGCCGCGCGGGCCAGCACCGTCCGGGCCCGGGCCGGGCGTTCGACCGCGCAGTGCTCGGCCAGCCGCTCCACGGCGGCGGCGAGCACCTCCCGGTCGCCCTCGGTGGCCAGCAGGGTGTCCAGGAGCTCGCACCGCAGGGCGTCGGCCGCGGTGTCGGCGACCGGGGCGGCCAGCACCTGTGCGAACGGCCGGCGCACGGCCGCCTCCGGGGCCGCCAGGGCGCTGCCGAGCAGCACCCGCAGCTCCAGCCGGGCGGCCGGCCCGCCGGCGGCGCCGCGTTCCAGCCGGCGGCCCAGGTAGTCGACGGCGATCGGGCCCGCCAGCGCCGGGTGCTCCCGCAGCAGCCGGGCCGCCAGCTCGGCGCCGCGCCGGGTGGCCCGGGGCGCCCGGGCGTCGGCCAGCACCCGCAGCGTCTCGGCGACCGCCGCGCCGGGTCCGTCCAGCCGCTGCGCGAACGCGGCCAGGACGGGCTCCGGGTCGCTCTCCAGGGCCGGGGCCAGCGCCCGTGCCGTCAGGAAACGGTCCTCGCCGTGCCCGTACGCGGCGAGCGCCGCCGGCAGGTGGACGGCCCGGGCCTGCGGGTCGCGGACCAGCAGGGCCAGCGCGGCGCCGTGCAGGCACGGCTCCTCCTCGCGGGCGAGCAGGGCCAGCGCGGCGAACCGCAGCAGCTCCGGTCCGGCACCGCGCGCGTACGGCGCGGCACGCAACGCGTGCACGGCGGCGGCGACGTGCCGCTCGGGCCGCCGGTCGTGGCTCCAGCGGTCCACCGCCCGGCAGAGCGCGGAGGGCTCCTCGCCGGCGAGGACGGTGAGCAGCGCGTCCGCCCGGGGGTGCGCCGCGTCGGCCAGCGCCTCCGTCAGATCGTCCAGGCCGAGTGCGCGGTGGTGGTACAGCAGGTCGTGGGCGAGGTCGGCGACGGTGGTGCCGGGGCGGCCGGGCAGGCCGCGCGGGTCGTCGAACCAGGCGCAGAGCAGCGGGATCACCCCGGCCGGGTCGGCGCACAGCCGCTCGGCCGTGGCGGCGAGGAACGGCTGCTCCGGCCCGTCGGCGGTGACCAGGCGGCGCAGCAGCACCAGTTCGTCCTCCGCGGGCAGCCCCAGGCCGGTCCAGAACTGCGGGCCGAACCGGCCCAGGCCCTCCGTCGGGAGCCGTTCGAACCCGCCGGCCGCGGGGGCCACCTCGGCGATCCGGCCCGCCAACTGGGCGAGCAGCGCCCGGTGTTCGGCGAGGTCGGGGCTGGCGGCCAGCCCGTCCGCGAGCAACCGGCCCGCCCACCAGCCGGGTTCGCTGCCGGGCGGGCGCAGGTCCAGCGCCCGCCAGAGCCGGTGCAGCCACGGGTCCAGGGCGGTGGCGCCCCAGGTCTCGGCCAGCCGCCGCAGCGCGGCCGCCACCGGGGCGACGCGGTGCCGGGGCACGGTACGGGCCTCCCCCGGCGGCGGGGTGTCCTCGGCCTCGCCGAGCAGCAGCCGCAGCGCCGCGTCCAGGTCCAGGTGCAGGCCCTGGAGCCAGTCGGAGAACTCGCCGTGCGCAAGCCGGTAGCCGGGCCCCGCGGGGACGAACAGGCCTTCCGCCAGCACCGCCGTCGCCCAGTTGCCCACCGGGAAGAGCTCCTCGAAGGCGGCCCGGCCGAGCCCGCCCTGTTCCGCGCCGAGCATCCGCCGGGCGGCCTCGTGCACCCGGCCGGCCACCGCCGCGGCCAGCCTGCGCACCCGGCCGTGCGAACGGCCGGGGGGCCGCCCGGCACCCCGGCGGTGGGCGCCCGGCCGCCGGGGCCGCCCGTCGGCGGCGATCCGCTGGGCCACCCGCAGGCAGCGCAGGTCCAGGTGGGCCGCGAAGAGCTCGCTCCGGCCCACCGGATCCCCGCGCAGGCCCTCCGCCCACAGCTCCCCGGCCAGCCGGACGGCCAGCGGGTGCCGGGTGTCCGCCGGCGCCGGCCAGCCGGGCGGCAGGCCGTAGCGGCGGCGCACCCGGTCGGCGGCCTCGGCCGGCAGTGGTCCGAGCCTCAGGACGGCGAAGGCCTCGGCCGAGTCCGCGCACCGGCGGTCGCCGGACGGCGCTCCGGCCGTCGACCCACCGTCCGGGCGGGCCGGTCCGGCCGTGGAAGGGCCCGGCCTGCGCTCGGCCGGGCCGGCCTCGGTCACGGCCGCTGCCGGTAACTCGCCGCAGGCCCGCGGCGCTCCGGCCCACGGCTCCCCGTCCGGCAGCTCGCCGGCCGCCGCGACCGAACCGTGGAGCGGACAGCCCGGGACGGCCGTGCCCCCGGCCTCGCGCGCGCCCGCGCCATCGCGCCCGGCCGGCGCCAGCAGCTCCCGGGCCTCGTCCCCGCAGGCGATGAGCAGCCGCGCCCCGACCGCCGTCAGCCACTCCGCGACCGCCCGCAGCCAGGCCTCGTCGAGTGGGACGGGCGCCTCCTCGGGCCCGTCCAGCACGACCAGCAGCGGCCGCCGCGCCGCCGCGCAGAGGGCGGCCACGGCCTCCGGCCCGGGCGGCGGCCGGGTGCCGAGGTCGGCCGCGGCCGCCGCCAGCGCGCGCTCCACCGCCGCCGGGAGCGAGGCGTCCTCGGCCCGCAGGTCGGCGCCGCGCAGCCAGAGCGTGGGCAGCGGCCGGTCACCACTGCCGCGCCGGACGGCGAGGGCCGCGAGTTCGGTGGTCCGGCCGGAGCCGGGCGCGCCGACCAGCGCGGTGACCGTCGCCGACGGCTCGTCCCCGGCCGGGCCGTCCGGGCGGTCGACCCGGTCGGCGGCCAGCGCGGCCACCCGGCCGGGGCCGGCCCCGGCCGCCGCCACCTGGGCGTTGGCCAGCCGCAGCACGCCCGCCAGGTTGAGCGCCGAACCGTACGCGGGGACGCCGGCCGCGTTGCGCGCCAGCGCCTCGGCCAGCTCGGGCGCGCCCTCGCCCGACCCGCTGCCGTTCGCCGGGGCGGCGGTCAGCGCGCTCCCCTGCTCCGGGGCCCGCAGCGCCGGTGCGGCGACACCGACCACGGCGCCGCTGCGGGCGTCCAGCACGGGCGCCCCGGCGGGCACCAGCACCGCACCGCCGACCACCGGGACGTCGAGCAGCAGCACCCCGCCCAGCAGGTGGAAGCGGTCCGGGCGGGCGTGGACCGCGCCGGTGGCGCCGAGCACGCCGCAGCGCAGGGTCACCGCCCGTCCCTCCTCCCCGGTCAGCGCGGCCAGCAGCACCTCGCGCCCGGCGATCGCCCCGCCCGGCGCGGCGATCGGCAGCGGGGGCACGGGCAGGCCGCCGACGGCGTCGGTGCGCAGCAGGGCCAGGCCGTGCCCGGGCAGGGGCAGGACGCTGTCCGGGCCGAGCACCCTGGTCTGGCCGCCCGGGGTGTGCAGGACGATCCGGTCGAGACCCGCCACGCTCTCGTGCGCGGTGAGGACGGTGCCCTGCGGGTCGGCGACGAACCCCAGTCCGCGCAGTCGTCCGTCCAGGTCGCGGATCCGTAGCAGGTAGCGCTCCGGATTGCCCGCCACCCCGTCGCCGTCCAGTGCTCCCGGCATGCGTGCAGCCTCCCCGCAGGGCCGGACGGCCCGGAGGCGGACGCGTCGCGGCGACCTGCTCGCCGCCGGGGAGCCTGCCCGCCGCCGGACCGGCCCGACCGCACCCGCGCCGCTCACCACCGGAGTTCACCTCGCGCGCTCCCCCGTGCGGGTGAATCTCGCACGGCCGCTGCCCGACCGGGGGCGGTCGCCGCCGAGCTCGGGGCAGCGCACCACTGCCCCACGGGGCGAACGTCGAGAGCCCCCTGCCACCCCATCGGGGCGGCAGGGGGCTCTCGACACGAGGTCCCGGCAGGTCCCGGCCTGCCTCAGCCGGTCCCAGGTGCTCTCGGCCGGTCTCAGCCGACGAAGACGGCGACCGGCTTCGCCTGGCCACCCGTCTCCTCCACCAGGGCGAGGAACCGCCCGTCCGGCCCGTACACCGCGATCGGCCCGGCCACGCCCAGCCCGGGCGCCTTCAGCCGGGCGCCGTGCGAGAGCTGCTTGGCCTGCTCGGCGTCGAGGTCCCAGCGCGGGAAGGCGACCGCCGCGGCCTCGCCGATCGGCAGCACCTCCAGCGGCGCGCCGGCGCCGCCGGTCACCGCCTCCTCCAGCTGCTCCAGGGTCCGGGCCGACTCGACCCCGTACGGGCCCACCTTGGTGCGCCGCAGCGCGGTGAGGTGGCCGCCGACGCCGAGCCCGGCGCCGAGGTCACGGGCCAGCGCCCGGATGTAGGTGCCGGAGGAGCACTCCACCGTCACGTCCAGGTCGATCACCGGCGTGCCGTCCTCGGCGACGGCGGACCGCTGCTCGTGGACGGTGAAGGAGTGGATGGTGGTCGGCCGGGCCGCGAGCTCGAAGTCCTCGCCCTCGCGCACCCGCGCGTACGACCGCTTGCCGTCGATCTTGATCGCGCTGACCTTGGACGGCACCTGCATGATCTCGCCGGTGAGGGCCGCGATCCCGGCGTCGATGGCCTCCCGGCGCACACCGTCGGCCGGCACGGACGCGGTGACGTCGCCCTCGCGGTCGTCGGTGACGGTGGTCTGGCCGAGCCGGATGGTCGCCTCGTAGGTCTTTGCGGTCAGCATCAGGTGGCCGAGCAGCCGGGTGGCCCGCTCGATGCCGATGACCAGCACGCCGGTGGCCATCGGGTCCAGCGTGCCGGCGTGGCCGACCTTCCGCGTCCCGGCCAGCCACCGCAGTTTGGCGACCACCCCGTGCGAGGTGATGCCCTCCGGCTTGTCGACGATGACCAGGCCGTCCGGGCCGGTTCCCTTGCGCTTCATCTGTTCTTTTCTCTGGAGGCTTCTCTGGAAGTGGTCAGCTGACGGGCCGCAGCGCGCCGCGGAACCGCTCCACCACGTCGGCCACGGCCTCGCGGGTGGAGAACCCGGCCGCGAAGGTGTGCCCGCCGCCGCCGAGCTCGGTGCAGGCGGCCGCGACGTCCACCGCGCCCTTGGAGCGCGAGGAACCGCGCAGCGTGCCGTCCGGGTCCTGCTTGAGGACCAGCGCGACCTCGGCCTCGGCCGGGCGGCGCAGGACGTCGATCAGGCCCTCGATCTCCTCGACGGTGACGCTGAACAGCGCCAGGTCCTGGTAGGGCACCCAGGTCCACACCAGGCCCAGGCCGCCGGCCGCGTCCGGCTCGTAGACGGCCCGGTCGAGGGCGGCCGCGAGCACCTTGAGGTAGCCGAAGGAGGAGGTGTCCCACAGCTGCCGGGAGATCAGGTCGTGCCGGATGCCGGTGGCCAGCAGCCGCCCGGCGAGTTCGTGGGTCGCGGGCGTGGTGGCCCGGTACCTGAACGAGCCGGTGTCGGTGGCGACACCGGTGTACAGGCAGGTGGCCAGGTCCTGGTCCAGCTCGACGCCGAGCCGGCGCAGCAGCTCGTCCACCAGGACGGCGGTGGCCGGCGCGCTCGGGTCGATCAGCTGGTGGGTGCCGAAGCCGGGGTTGGAGGCGTGGTGGTCGATGACCACCAGCACCGGCGCGGCGAAGGCCTTCTCGTGCAGCAGGCCCAGCCGGCTCTCCGCGGCCACGTCGAAGCAGAGCACCAGCTCCGGGGTGACGGGCACCTCGGAGGCCGGCACGATCAGCTCCTGGCCGGGCAGGAAGGCCAGCGACTCGGGCACGATCTGCGGGTCGTCGCCGAAGGAGACCCGGACCTCGTGGCCGAGCCCGCGCAGGGCCAGCGCGGCCGCCAGGGCCGAGCCGAGCGCGTCGCCGTCCGGGCAGATGTGGCAGATCAGGTCGATGGACCGGGCGCGCCTGATCTCCGCGACCACCTGCTGCCAGACCAGCTCGAAGCCGGGCGCCTCGGCGCGCGGCCCCGGAAGCACCGCGAGGGCGCCCTCCACCGTACTGGTGGAGGACGCCCCCGCGACTGCTCCGGCCGTCGAACCGGCCGGCGCCGGCTCACCCGCCATGACTACTCGTCCTCGTCGTCACGCTCGGACGCCGGGACCTTGTACGGGTCCGCGTCGCCGGCGTACGTCGCGCCCGCCGCGGTGGTGCGCACCGCGGCGTCGATGGCCCGGGCCCGGTCGAGCAGATCGTCGATGTTCCGGGCGTTCTCCGGCAGGGCGTCCGCGACGAAGGTCAGCGTCGGGGTGAAGCGCACCCCGATCTTGCCGACCTCGGAGCGGATCACTCCCTTGGCGCTCTCCAGCGCCGCGGCCGAGGCCTCGCGCTCGGCTTCGTCACCGAAGACGGTGTAGAAGACGGTGGCCTCGCGGAGATCGCCGGTGACCCGGGTGTCCGTGATGGTCACATAGCCCAGCCGCGGGTCCTTGATCCGGCGTTGCAGGGTCTCGGCCACAACCACCTGGATGCGGTCTGCGAGCTTGCGCGCCCTAGCGGTGTCGGTCACGTTGCCTCCTCGTGCAATGGGCCGGGTAACTCGGGCGTACTGCCTGCCCGTCGGGGCCCACGCCCCAAAGTACCGGCCCGCGCCCAGCCTTGTGGGCGCTCTCGGTCCTGATCTGTGTGAGAACGGCGACTCGCGCCGGTCCGTTCCGCAGACCTCATTCGTCGTCGTCGTTGTGGTAGCGCCTCCTGGCGGAGAGCAGCTGAACCTCGGGGCGGCCGGCGACCAACCGCTCACAGCTGTCCAGGATCTCGGTGATGTACCCGGCTTCGCCGGACACCACCGCCAGGCCGATCTCGGCCCTGCGGTGCAGATCCTGGTTCCCGGTCTCGGCAGCGCACACGCTGTACTTGCGCTGCAGTTCGGCCACGATGGGCCGCACGATCGAACGCTTCTCCTTGAGCGAGTGGACGTCGCCCAGCAGCAGGTCGAAGGTGAGTGTTCCCACGAACATGTATGACAGGTCTCGCCGACCTGGAGGCCTCGGGGACAGCCCTGAACCGGGCTGGTACCGCTACGTCTGACTACCCCGGACCCTACACAGCGAGACCGGGGCCGGTCGACGGAAATACCACCCGTCGACCGGCCCCGGACACCACCCGCTTACGCGCGCGGCTTCTCGCGCATCTCGTAGGTCTCGATGATGTCCTCGACCTTGATGTCGTTGAACGACCCCAGGGTCACACCGGCCTCGAAGCCCTCGCGGACCTCGGTCGCGTCGTCCTTGAAGCGACGCAGACCCTCGATGTTGAGGCTCTCCGCCACGACCTTGCCGTCGCGGATGAGACGGGCCTTGGCGTTGCGGCGCAGCAGGCCCTCGCGGACGATGACACCCGCGATGTTGCCGAACTTGGAGGAACGGAACACCTCGCGGATCTCCGCGGAGCCGAGGCGCACCTCCTCGTACTCGGGCTTGAGCATGCCCTTGAGGGCGTTCTCGATCTCCTCGATCGCCTGGTAGATGACCGAGTAGTACCGGACGTCCACGCCTTCCTTGTCGGCCGCGGTACGCGCACGGCCTTCGGCGCGCACGTTGAAGCCGATGATGATGGCGTCCGAACCCATCGCCAGGTTGACGTCGGACTCGGTGATCGCACCCACACCGCGGTGCAGGATGCGGAGCTCGACCTCCTCGCCCACGTCCAGCTTGACGAGGGCGTCCTCGAGGGCCTCGACCGAACCGGAGACGTCACCCTTGATGATGAGGTTGAGCTGCTCGATCTCGCCTGCGGCGATGGCCTTGTCGAGGTCCTCCAGGGACACCCGGACCCGACGCTGCGCGAAGGCGGCGTTGCGGTCACGGGCCGAGCGCTTCTCGGCGATCTGGCGCGCGGTGCGGTCCTCGTCGACGACGATGAAGCTGTCGCCGGCGCGGGGCACCGAGGTCAGACCGAGCAGCAGCACCGGGCGGGACGGGCCGGCCTCGGCGAGGCTGTTGCCGTTCTCGTCCAGCATCGCGCGGACGCGGCCGTAGGCGTCGCCGACCACGATCGAGTCACCGACGCGGAGGGTACCGCGCTGCACGAGCACGGTCGCCATGGCGCCGCGGCCCTTGTCGAGGTGGGCCTCGATGGCGATGCCCTGTGCGTCCTGCTCGGGGTTGGCCCGCAGGTCCAGCGAGGCGTCCGCGGTCAGGACCACGGCCTCCAGCAGCTGGTCGATGTTGAGACCCTGGCGCGCGGAGATGTCGACGAACATGGTGTCGCCGCCGTACTCCTCGGCCACCAGCCCGAACTCGGTCAGCTGACCGCGGACCTTGGTCGGGTCGGCGCCGTCGACGTCGATCTTGTTGACGGCGACCACGATCGGCACACCCGCGGCCTTGGCGTGGTTCAACGCCTCGACCGTCTGCGGCATGACACCGTCGTTGGCCGCGACCACCAGGATCGCGATGTCGGTGGACTTGGCACCACGGGCACGCATGGCGGAGAACGCCTCGTGACCCGGGGTGTCCAGGAAGGTGATCGGGCGCTCTTCGCCGTTCACGATCGTGGCCACCTGGTAGGCACCGATGTGCTGGGTGATGCCACCGGCCTCGCCGGCCACCACGTTCGACTTGCGAATGGCGTCCAGCAGGCGGGTCTTACCGTGGTCGACGTGACCCATGACGGTGACGACCGGCGGGCGCGGGGCCAGCTGGTCCTCGTCGCCCTCGTTGGCACCGAAGTCGATGTCGAACGACTCCAGCAGCTCGCGGTCCTCGTCGTCGCGGCTGACGATCTCCAGGATGAAGCCCATCTCGCCGGCCAGCAGCTCGAGGGTCGCGTCGGAGACCGACTGCGTCGCGGTGACCATCTCACCGAGGTTGAACATCACCGAGACGAGCGCGGCCGGGTTGGCGTTGATCTTCTCCGCGAAGTCCATCAGCGAGGCGCCGCTCGACAGGCGAACGGTCTGGCCGTTGCCGCGGGGCAGCATCACACCGCCGACGGACGGGGCCTGCATGGCCTCGTACTCCTGGCGCTTCGCCCGCTTCGACTTGCGACCACGGGCCGGACGGCCACCGGGGCCACGGCCGAAGGCACCCTGCGTGCCACCACGGGCACCCGGGCCGCCGGGACGGCCGCCGAAGCCACCCGGACGCGGACCGAAGCCGCCGCCACCACCGGGGGCACCGCCACCGGGACGGGGACCGCCGAAGCCGCCGCCACCGGCCGGACGCGAGCCCGGACCGGCCGGACGACCCTGGAAGCCCGGACGGGCGCCACCGGCGCCACCCGGACCACCCGGACGGCCGCCGGGGCCACCGGGGCCACGGCCGCCGGGGCCCGGACGCGGGCCCGGAGCCGGACGCTGCGGCATCATGCCGGGGTTCGGACGCGGCATGCCGGACGGGGTCGGGCCACCGGGGCGCGGACCGGCCGGACGGGGCATGCCGTCGGGACGCGGGGCACCACCGGGGCGCGGCGCGCCACCGGCACCGGGGGCACCGGCCGGACGCGGACGGTCGCCACCGGGACGCGGACGGTCGCCGGCACCGGGGGCACCGGCCGGACGCGGACGGTCACCACGGTCGCCACCGGGACGCGGACGGTCGCCGGCACCGGGAGCACCGGCCGGACGCGGACGGTCACCACCCGGACGGGGGCGGTCGCCGGCACCGGGAGCACCGGCGGCCGGACGCGCACCGGGCGCGGCCGGACGGCGGTCGCCGGGGCGGGCCATCCCGGTCGCGCTGCCCGAGGTGAACGGGTTGTTACCCGGACGCGGGCCGGCCGGACGCGGGCCCGGACGGGCACCGCTGCCGGCGGCCGGACCGGCCGGACGCTGGGCCTGGGCGGCCGGGCGCTGGGCCTGGGTCTCCTCGGCCGGGGCCGGGGAGGAGAACTCCGCCGCCGGAGCAGCCGGAGCCGCGGGCGTGGCGGGGCGGGCCGCCGGGCGCGGACCCGGGGTCGGCGCACCGGCCGGACGCGGCGCGGCCGGGGCGGCCGGAGCCGCCTCGACGGGCGCGGCCGGGGCGGCGGGCGCCGCGGCGGCGGGGGTGGGACGGGGTCCCGGGGTCGCGGCAGGGCGCGGACCCGGGGTGGGGGCACCCGGCTTGGGTGCGGCCGCACCGGCGGCGGAACCACCGGCGGGCTGGGGCGCCGCGGGCTTCCGCGGGCCAGGCTTGGCAGCGCCACCAGTGGGGGCGACTCCCAGAGCGTCAGTCAACTTGCGCACGACCGGCGCCTCGATCGTCGAGGACGCCGAACGGACGAACTCACCGAGCTCGGTCAGCTTGGCCATGACGGCCTTGCTCTCCAAGCCAAGCTCCTTGGCGAGTTCATAAACCCGGACCTTAGCCACTTCACTCCTGTCTATGAGTCCGGGGGTCTCGTCCGCCGGACTGTCGCTACTTCATGGGCGTACCCATCGCGTACTCATCGCGTACTCATCGAGTGCTCATCGCAATCTCGACCTACTTCCACTTCGCGAGGTACCTGACTGGTGGCACGGCGCGCAGCTGCCCGCGCACTGTGCTTGGTGCGGTGGTTCTCCGCCGCGTGGAGCGGCGGCCGTAACAGGGAGGTGCCCGCCGGACCGGCCTGAGGAAGCTCAGGGCGCCGGGGTGTCGCCTGCCCGCTCCTCGATGTACTCGCGGAGCCGCTCCGTGTCGAGCGTGCCCTGGAGCCGGAAGGCCCGGGGGAACGCCCGACGGCGGACCGCGAGGTCGAGGCAGGCCGGATCGGGGTGCAGGTGTGCGCCCCGGCCCGGCAGTGCGCCACGGGGGTCGGGGACGCAGACGCCCTCGATCGCCGTGACACGCAACAGCTGGTGCTTGGCCGCGCGCTTGCGGCAGCCCACGCAGGTGCGTTCCGGGCGTGCTCGGACGTGCGTCCGGCCAGACGAAGGCAAGTCTACCCCTCCGAAGGGACATGGCGCCGCCCCGCCGATCCGGGGTGGAACGGCGGGGGGCTGTAGAACGATGGTGCCCTTGAGCGCGACTACTCGCCCGAGGACTCCCGGCCGCCGTCGTCGGGCTGCCCCTCGGTGTCCGGACGGATGTCGATCCGCCAGCCGGTCAGGCGGGCGGCCAGGCGGGCGTTCTGGCCCTCCTTGCCGATCGCCAGCGACAACTGGTAGTCCGGCACGATCACCCGTGCGGAGCGCTGCTGCAGGTCCACGATCTCCACACTGGTCACCCGTGCGGGGGACAGCGCCGCGGCGACCATCTCGCGCGGGTCCTCCGACCAGTCGACGATGTCGATCTTCTCGCCGTGCAGCTCGCCCATCACCGCGCGCACCCGGCTGCCCATCGGGCCGATGCAGGCGCCCTTGGCGTTCAGCCCGGAGCGGCGCGACCAGACGGCGATCTTGGTGCGGTGACCGGCCTCGCGGGCGATCGCGGCGATCTCCACGCTGCCGTCGGCGATCTCCGGCACCTCCAGCGCGAAGAGCTTCTTCACCAGGCTGGGGTGGGTGCGCGAGAGCGTCACCGACGCGCCGCGAACACCCCGGCGCACGGCCACCACGTAGCACTTGAGACGGGTGCCGTGCCGGTAGTCCTCGCCCGGGACCTGCTCCTGCGGCGGCAGGATGGCCTCCAGCTTGCCGATGTCGACCAGCACGTTCTTCGGGTCGTTGCCCTGCTGGACGACACCGGTGACGATGTCGCCCTCCTTGCCCGCGTACTCGCCGAAGGTCTGGTCGTCGGCGGCGTCGCGCAGGCGCTGCATCATCACCTGGATGCCGATGCTGGACGCGATCCGGCCGAAGCCGCTCGGGGTGTCGTCGAACTCCTTCGGCTCGACGCCCTCGTCCAGCTCCGCCGGGTCCTCGGTCGCCCAGACCGTGACGTGGCCGGACTTGCGGTCCAGCTCGACCCGGGCGCGGCGGCGCGAGCCCTCGGTGCGGTGGTACGCGGTGAGGAGGGCCGACTCGATGGACTCGACCAGCAGGTCGAAGGGGATGTTCTTCTCGTTGACCAGCGTGCGCAGGGCACTCATGTCGATGTCCACGGCTACGCCTCCTCGTCTTTCGTCACGTTCGTCATGGTGCGGTCGGTGTGCAGGTCGTCACTGCCCACCGTCGTCCCCCTCCTCGGCGCCGTCGTCCGCCGAGTCGTCGTCCACGAAGTCCGGGGCCTCGTCCAGGAGCTTGTCGTCCTGGCGGTTGAACTCCACCTGGACGCGCGCCCGGGCCACCTCGGTGTACTCCAGACGGCGCTCCTTGGGCCGGCCGCGGCCCTTCACCGGCTGCACCTCGACCAGCGCGCCGTCCTCGTCCGCCTCCAGCACCCGGGCGACGATCTCCCCGCCGTCGACCAGGTGGACGGCGGCCAGCCGGCCCTCGGCCCGGCGCCAGTGGCGGGGCTCGACCAGCGGACGCTCCGCGCCCGGCGAACCGACCTCCAGCACGTACGCGCCGGCGCCCATCACCTCGGACTCGTCCAGCGCCTCGCCGACGATCCGGCTGAAGTCCGCGATGGCGTCCAGATCCACGCCGCCGTCGGCGTCCACGTCGATCTGCACCTGACGGCGGTTGCCCGCCTGGGTGACCTTGACGTCCTCCAGGTCCAGGCCCGCCTGGGCGGCCAACGGCTCCAGCAACGCACGCAGCCGGTCGATGTGGGTGGTGCTCATCCGGGTGGACTCCTCGGCCGCGTCTGCTGTTGTCAGAGGGCGCACCGCGCCGCCCGGCGCCGATCGGGCGCAGGCCGGGTCGCGGCAGCTCGACCCGAAGCCTATCCGGTGAAGCCGCCAACCACCGATTCCGGACCACGCGCGCGGGCCCGGACGCCACCCACTGCGAGCAAGGTCACACCGACCCGGCACCGCCCCGGGCCTGGGAATCCGGACCCGGACACGTGAGGATTCTGTAATCATTCACGCCAACGAGGGCAGGCGGGCAGGCCGTCCTCCCGTACACGCCCCGGAGTGACGCCGATGCAGCCGCCCAGCCGACGGACCTTCCTGGCCCTCGGGTTGCTCCTCACCACGGGCGGCGCCCTCACCGCCTGCACCGGCTCCCCGGCCGGCGACGACGGCGGCGGCCAGGGCGAGCGCCGCCGGCCCGACCCGGACGAGCCGGTGCGTCAGCGCGCCGTCAGCGCCACCGACGCGCTGCTGGCCGGCTACGACGCCCTGCTGGCCGGGCCCGGGGCCGGCCAGGCCGGGCAGCTCCAGCCGCTGCGGGCCGAGGTGGTCCAGCACCGGGCGGCGCTGGCCGCCGGGCTCCCGGGCGCCCCGGCCACGCCGTCCGCGTCCGGCTCGGGGTCCGCCTCCGGCTCCCCGGCGCAATCGCCGACCTCCACCGCGCCTACCTCCACCGCGCCGACCTCGACGGTGACCACCGTCGCCGCGCTCGCCGCCCTGGAGCGACAGACCGCGCAGACCCGGCTCGCCGACCTCGGCGCCGCCTCGCCGCAACTGGCCCGGCTGCTCGCCTCGGTCTCCGCGGCCGGGGTACTGCACGCCGTCGCCCTCGGCGACACCGCGCCGGCCGCCGCCCCGCCGCCCGGGCCGACCGGGCCCGCCACGCCGTCCCCCGCCGCCTCCGCGCCCGGATCCGGGTCCGCGTCGGTGTCCCCGCCCGCCTCGCCGGCCCCGTCCGCGAGCACGGCGGGCCCGG
The DNA here is from genome assembly GCF_042882445.1 of Kitasatospora sp. NPDC058218. Classification (NCBI taxonomy): domain Bacteria; kingdom Bacillati; phylum Actinomycetota; class Actinomycetes; order Kitasatosporales; family Streptomycetaceae; genus Kitasatospora; species Kitasatospora sp. NPDC058218. Next base: position 44,239 of record NZ_JBHVWC010000054.1, read on the forward strand.
GCCCCGAGGCGCTGACGGCGCTCCAGGGCGCGCTGGGCGCCGAGCACGCCGCGATCTACGGCTACGGCGTGGTCGGCGCCCGGCTCCCCGAGGACCAGCAGCGCACCGACGCACGGACCGCCCTCGCCGCCCACCAGGCCCGGCGGGACTCCTGGCAGCGCCTCCTCGGCGGGGCCGGCGCCACCCCGAGCGCGGCGGCCGCCGGCTACCAGCTGCCGTTCGCCGTCGGTGACGCGGCCGGCGCCGTCCGGTTGGCCGCCCACCTCGAGAGCAGGCTCACCGCGGTCTACGCAGACCTGGTCGCCGCGACCGCCGGGCCCCCGCGCGCCACCGCCGCCGACGCGCTGCGCGAGTGCGCACTGCGCGCCCGCCGCTGGGGCGCCCCGCCCACCGCGTTCCCCGGCCTGCCCGACCCCGCCACCACCGGCGCCGCCCCCGCCACGCCCACCGGCTGACCTCCCGGCACCGCCGCGACCTGCGGTCATGCCACCACCGCCGCTCCTCCGGATCGCTGACCTGCGATTTCACCGCCATGGCCGACAATGGACGGGTAGCACCACGGGGGAAGCAGCAACCGGAAGGCCAGCATGTCGGCAGCACCAGGGCAGATCACCGTCCCCGAGTGGCTGGCGCGAAGCGTCGGCACGGACGAGGAGGGGCGGCGCTGGCTGGCGGAGTTGCCCGCCCGGGTCGACGCGGGGCTGGCGCGCTGGGACCTCACCCTGGAACGGGTGGCCGACCCCGGCGGCAGCCTGAGCCTGGTCGCCTACGTGCACCGCGACGACCTCAGTCCCGCCGTCCTCAAGACCGGGCTGGTCACCCCGGAGACCGACCGGGAGCACGCCGCCCTCGCCCAGTGGGCCGGCCGCGGCGCCGTCCTGCTGCTGGACTCCGACCCCGCCGAGGGATCGCTGCTGCTGGAGCGGCTGCACGGCGAGATACCGCTGCGCTCGCTGGCCGAGCCGAAGGCGATGCTGGAGGCCACCAGCCTGCTCCACCGGCTCTGGGTGGACCCGCCCGCCGACCACCGCTTCGCCACCCTCGCCGACCGGGCCGCCGCGACCGCCGCCGGCCTGCGCCGCCGCGGCGGGCTGCCCGGCGCCGGCGAGGCCGCCGCGCTGGTGACCGAGGCGCGGGAGAGCGCCGAGGGGCTGCTCGCCTCCACCGACGAGGCGCTCCTGCTGCACGGCGACTTCCACCACGGCAATGTGCTCGCCGCCGACCGCGCGCCCTGGCTGGCGATCGACCCCCGGCCGCTGGTCGGCGAGCGGGCCTACGACGTGGCCCGGCTGGCCCTGGACCGGGCGGACACCCTGGTCGGCTCCCCCGGGGTCCCCGCCGCCGTCCGCCGCCGCCTGCACCAGCTCGCGGACGCCCTGGAGGTGGACCGGGAGCGGCTGCGCGGCTGGACGCTGTTCCGCGCCGCCGACCTCGGCCTGCGCGCCCTGGCCGCGGGCCGCCGGGCGGACGCCGAGCTCTACCTGGAGTTCGCCGGCGCGCTCTGAGCCCGCTCCGGCCCCCGCAGCGGCAGCTCGGCGCCCATCACCGCGTACAGGCGCTCGGTGTTGGGGAAGTGCACCGCGCGCGCGAGGTCCCGGTAGCCGAGCGAGCGGTAGAGCCGGCGGGCGGGCGTCTCGGCGTCGATCGCGGAGAGGATGGTGCGCGGCAGCCCGGACCGCGCGCAGAGGTTCCTGATCAGCGTGGAGCCGATGCCCTGCCCCTGGAAGTCGGGCAGCACGTGCAGCTCGGTGATCGCGAACACGTCGTCCAGCCAGCCGCCGTGGCCGCGGGTCTCCAGGTAGGGCTGGATCACGGTGCTCCACCAGTGCTCCCGGCGGTTGGGCATGCCGTACCCGAAGCCGACCAGCTGCCCTCCGCTGAGCGCGCCCAGCGCGATCACCCCCGGCTGCTGCGCGTGCCGCCCGACGATGTGCAGCCGGACCAGGACCTCCTCGGGGGTCAGCCCGAACGCCACCGCCTGGACATCGAGCGCCTGCGGAGCCCATGCCGCAAGGTCGATGGCCTCGATCGTCACCCCGGTCAGCTGATCCATGCCCCGGACGTTACTACCCGTCCGGTCCCCGCGCGGGAGTAGGTGGCAAGGAGATCAGAACAGGACGCTCATGAACGCCCCCACCTCGCGGAAGCCGACCCGGCGGTAGGCGGCGCGGGCCCGCAGGTTGTAGTCGTTCACGTAGAGCGAGACCACCGGGGCGACCTCCCGCAGGGCGATGTCCAGGACGGCGGCCATGCCCGTCTCGGAGAGGCCGCGGCCGCGGTGGGCCGGGTCGACCCAGACGCCCTGGATCTGGCAGGCGCCCTCGGTGACGGCGCCGATCTCGGCCTTGAACACCACCTGGCCGTCCTCCGCGAAGCGCGCGAACGAGCGCCCGGTGGAGATCAGTTCGGCGACCCGGGCCTGGTAGAGCAGCCCGCCGTCACCGGCCAGCGGGGAGACCCCGACCTCCTCGGTGAACATCGCCACGCAGGCCGGCATCAGCGTCTCGACCTCGCTCCGCCGCACCCGCCGCACCAGCGGGTCGGGCGCGATCTCGGCGGACGGCGTGGTGGTGGCGAGCAGCGGCTGGTGGGCGCGGACCTCCCGGGCCGGGCCCCAGCTGCGCTCCAGCAGCGCCCAGAGGGCCGCGGTGGCCCCGGCCGGGCCGACGATCGAGGAGCACCGGCGGCCCTGGCGGCGGGCCCGTTCGGCGAAGGCCTGCACGGCCTGCGGACCGGCGTTGACCAGGACCAGGTTCGCGCCCGCGTAGCAGAGCGCGTCCAGCTCGCCGCGCTCGTCGTACCAGCCCCACATCTCGCCGCCGAGGCGCCAGGGGTCCAGCCCGACGGCCTCCACCCGGGTCGCGACGAAGGCGTTGGCGACCGGATCGCGGTGGAGCACCGCCAGGGTGTCCGCGAGGTCGGTGGCCTCCAGGACGCGCGTGGTCGCCAGGGCGCGGGCGGCCTGGAACGAGCTGGGGAGCATCACACCTCGATCGAGCATCGAGACAGCACCTCACTGAGACGACTCTGGCCGCACCCTACTCCGTGGCCCCACCCGGCTACGGCCGCGGGGCCGTCCGCGCACGGACGGCCCCGCTTCCGGAAGAACTACCGCCCGCCGGTCACTCCGCGGCGGTCACGGTCGGGGCACCGGACTCGACGCCCTCGGCCTGCATCTGCTCGGCCAGCTTGAGGGCCTCCTCGATCAGGGTCTCGACGATCTTCGACTCGGGGACGGTCTTGATGACCTCGCCCTTGACGAAGATCTGGCCCTTGCCGTTGCCGGAGGCGACCCCGAGGTCGGCCTCGCGGGCCTCGCCGGGACCGTTGACGACGCAGCCCATGACCGCGACGCGCAGCGGCACCTCCATGCCCTCCAGGCCGGCGGTGACCTCCTCGGCGAGCTTGTAGACGTCGACCTGGGCGCGGCCGCAGGACGGGCAGGAGACGATCTCCAGGCCGCGCTGGCGCAGGCCGAGCGACTCCAGGATCTGGTTGCCGACCTTGATCTCCTCGGCCGGCGGGGCCGACAGCGAGACCCGGATGGTGTCGCCGATGCCCTCGGCGAGCAGCGCACCGAAGGCGACCGCGGACTTGATGGTGCCCTGGAAGGCCGGTCCGGCCTCGGTGACGCCCAGGTGCAGCGGGTAGTCGCAGGCGGCGGCGAGCTGGCGGTAGGCGTTGATCATCACGACCGGGTCGTTGTGCTTGACCGAGATCTTGATGTCGCGGAAGTCGTGCTCCTCGAAGAGCGAGCACTCCCAGAGCGCGGACTCGACCAGCGCCTCGGGGGTGGCCCGGCCGTACTTCTCCAGCAGGCGCTTGTCGAGCGAGCCGGCGTTGACGCCGATCCGGATCGGGACGCCGGCGCCCTTGGCCGCCTTGGCGATCTCGCCGACCTTGTCGTCGAAGGCCTTGATGTTGCCCGGGTTGACGCGGACCGCGGCGCAGCCGGCGTCGATCGCGGCGAACACGTACTTCGGCTGGAAGTGGATGTCCGCGATGACCGGGATCTGCGACTTCTTGGCGATGATCGGCAGGGCGTCGGCGTCGTCCTGGGACGGAACGGCGACCCGCACGATCTGGCAGCCCGAAGCCGTGAGCTCGGCGATCTGCTGCAGCGTGGCGTTGATGTCCGAAGTCAGCGTGGTCGTCATCGACTGCACGGAGACGGGGGCGTCGCCGCCGACCGGCACGTTGCCGACCATGATCTGCCGGGAGACTCGGCGCTTGGCGAGCGGCTTGAGCGGCAGGGACGGAATACCGAGCGAGATCGCGGTCATGTGCGCAGGGTTCCCCGGGGTTGAGGTGTGGTCGGTCCGGCCGTTCGACGGCCTGGGCCGGGCGCGCCGATGAAACGCGCACCCGGCCACCAACGGTACGGCACGGTGGTGGGCCCGGGCACACCAGCCGTACCCGGCGGCTAGCTGATCTTGACCGGGTTGACCAGGTCGGCGACCAGAACCAGCAGGGTGAATCCGATGAAGACGCTGGCCACGACGTAGGCCAACGGCATGAGCCGGGCCACGTCGAACGGCCCCGGATCGGGCCGCTTGAACAGCTGTGCGAGCCGGCGGCGGACCGACTCCCAGAGGGCGCCGGCGATGTGGCCGCCGTCCAGCGGGAGCAGCGGCAGCATGTTGAACAGGAAGAGCGACAGGTTGATGCCGGCCAGCAGGTTCACGAAGTACGCGATCCGCTGGGTGCCCGGGATGTCGAGCGAGAAGACCTCGCCGCTGACCCGGGCCGCGCCGACCATGCCGATCGGCGAGTCGACGTCGCGCGGAGCGCCGTCCACCACCGAGTTCCACAGGCCCGGGACCTTGCCCGGCAGGGCCACCAGCGACTTCACACCGCTCTCGGCCATGTCGTACATCCGGTCGAGGGATTGGCCGACGCCGAGGCGGACGACGCCGCTGGTCGGGGTGAAGCCGAGGAATCCGGCCTGCACCGTCTCGCCCTTGATCGGCATGCCGTTGCCGTCGTACTTCTGGACGTCGTTGACGGCGATGGTCGGGTTGAGGGTGACCTGCTGCCCGTCGCGCTCGACCACGATCGGCACGGTCTTCCCGGCCGACCGGCGGATGTCCGCCTGGAGCTGGTCGTAGCCGCCGATCCGGTCACCGTCGAAGGAGACCACCCGGTCGCCCGGCCGCAGTCCGGCCTGGGCGGCGGGGGTCTTCGGCGCGTCGGCCGGGCAGCTGTCGGTCGGCTGGCCGGCCTTGACGATGCACTGGGCGACCGTGCCGATGGTCGGCACCGTCATCGAGACGCCGAAGCCCATCATCACGGTCAGGAAGAGCCCGAACGCCAGGATCAGGTTCATGAACGGGCCGGCGAACATGACGATGACGCGCTTCCACGGCTTGCGGGTGTAGAAGAGCCGACTGTCGTCACCCTCCTGGAGCTCCTCGTAGGAGGCCTCCCGGGCGTCCTCGATCATGGTCCGCCAGGGCGAGCTGCTGCGCTTGGTGATCCGCCCGTCCGCACCGGGCGGGAACATCCCGATCATGCGGATGTACCCGCCCAGCGGGATCGCCTTGATGCCGTACTCGGTCTCGCCCTTCTTGCGGGACCAGACGGTCGGGCCGAAGCCGACCATGTACTGCGGCACCCTGATGCCGAACAGCTTGGCCGTGGAGAGGTGGCCGAGCTCGTGCCAGGCGATCGAGATCAGCAGCCCGACCGCGAAGACCAGGATGCCGACCACCGTCAAAACCGTTGCCACCGCTGGCCCTCCGTCATTGCGCTCCGCTCGTCGTCTTGTCGCACCGCGGCCTGAGCCGTCAGCCCGCCGCCAGCTCGCGGGCCCGGGCCCGGGCCCAGTCCTCCGCGTGCAGGACGTCCTCGACGGTCAGAGAAGTTCCCGCCGCGGCCCGCCCGCTGTCGTACTGTCCGTGCTCGGCCACGACCTTGGCAACAGTGTCCACGATTCCCGTGAAGGCGAGGCGGCCCTTCAGGAAGGCCTCCACGCACTCCTCGTTCGCCGCGTTGAACACCGCCGGGACCGTCCCGCCCAGCGATCCCACCTCGCGGGCCAGCTCCACCGCCGGGAAGGCCTCGTTGTCCAGCGGGAAGAACTCCCAGGTGGCGGCCTTCGTCCAGTCACAGGCGGGCGCCGCGTCCGGGACCCGGTCCGGCCAGCCCAGGCCCAGCGCGATCGGCATCCGCATGTCCGGCGGGCTGGCCTGCGCCAGCGTGGAACCGTCCGTGAACTCCACCATCGAGTGCACCACCGACTGCGGATGGACCACGACCTCGATCCGGTCGAAGGGCACGTCGTACAGCAGGTGCGCCTCGATCACCTCCAGGCCCTTGTTGACCAGGGTGGCCGAGTTGATCGTCACCACCGGACCCATCGCCCAGGTCGGGTGCGCCAGCGCGTCCTGCGGCGTCACCCCGGCGAGCTGCTCGCGCGTACGGCTGCGGAACGGGCCGCCGCTCGCGGTGACCACCAGCTTGCGGACCTCCGCGCGGGTGCCGCCGGCCAGTGCCTGGAACAGCGCGGCGTGCTCGGAGTCCACCGGCACGATCTGGCCGGGCTTCGCCACCGCCTTCACCAGCGGGCCGCCGACGATCAGCGACTCCTTGTTCGCCAGCACCAGCACCCGGCCCGCCCGCAGCGCCGCCAGCGTCGGGCGCAGACCGATCGAGCCGGTGATGCCGTTCAGCACCGAGTGGCACTCCACGGCGGCCAGCTCGGTGGCCGCGTCGGGGCCCGCCAGCACGGCGGGCAGCGGACGGCCCGCGGCCTTCGCGGCCAGCGCCTCGCGCAGCGCGGGTTCGGCCGCCGGGTCGGCCACCGCCACGGTGTGCACGCCCAGCTCCAGGGCCTGCTCGGCCAGCAGGTCCACCCGGCCGCCGGCCGCCGACAGGGCGACCACGCGGAACCGGTCCGGATTGCGGCGCACCACGTCGATGGCCTGGGTGCCGATCGAACCGGTCGAGCCGAGGATCACCAACTCCCGGGGGGCGGAAGGGTCCTTCACCACGGGGGTGAAGCGCAGCTGCGGGTGGGCGAGCGAAGTCATGTGCCCATTGTGTCCTGCCCGCCGGGCTCCGCAGGACGCCCCTCCTCCGCAGGACGCCGCTGTGCGACCCGGCTACCGTCGGAGCCATGCGTACCGTCATCGCCGGAGGCCACGGACAGATCGCGCTCAAGCTGGAACGGCTGCTCGCCGAACGCGGCGACCGACCCGCCGGCCTCATCCGCCGCCCCGAACAGGCCGGGGACCTGGTGGACGCCGGAGCCGAGCCGCTGCTGCTCGACCTGGAGAGCGCCACCGCCCCCGAACTCGCCCGGCTGCTCACCAGTGCCGACGCGGTGGTCTTCGCCGCCGGCGCCGGCGCCGGCAGCGGCGCCGCCCGCAAGAACACCGTCGACCGCGACGCGGCCGTGCTGCTCGCCGACGCCGCCGAGATCGCCGGCGTACGGCGCTACCTGATCATCTCCTCGATGGGCGCCGACGCCCACGCCGCCCACCCCGCCGACCCGGTCTTCGAGACCTACCTGCGGGCCAAGGGCGCCGCCGACGACGCCGTCCGCGCCCGCACCACGCTCGACTGGACGGTGCTGCGCCCCGGCCGGCTCACCGACGGCCCCGGCACCGGGCTGGTCCGGCTCGCCCCCTCGGTCGAACGCGGCGCGGTGGACCGCGCCGACGTGGCGGCCGTCCTGGCCGAGCTGCTGCACGAACCGGGCACCGCCGGGCAGACTCTGGAGCTGGTCGCCGGCAACGCCACGGTCGTGGAGGCCGTCGCGGCCGCGGCCGGCCACGCCTGAACCCGGACTCCCCCCCGGACACGCCGAGGGCCCGGCACCCCCGCAGTGCGGTGGTGCCGGGCCCTCGGACCGCCGGGATCAGAGGTCGAGGCCGGTGAGGACCAGGACCTTCTCCACGGTGTAGTCGTCCATCGCGTACTTGACGCCCTCGCGGCCGACGCCGGAGTCCTTGACGCCGCCGTACGGCATCTGGTCGGCGCGGTAGGACGGCGCGTCGCCGATGATCACACCGCCGACCTCCAGCTCCCGGTGGGCGCGGAAGGCGGTCTGCAGGTCACGGGTGAAGACACCGACCTGCAGGCCGAAGGCGGAGTCGTTGACGGCGGCGAAGGCCTCGTCGGTGCCGTCCACCCGGTGCAGCGACAGCACCGGGCCGAACACCTCGGCCTTGGCCAGGATCGCGTCGGCGGGCAGCTCGGCGAGCACGGTCGGGGCGAAGGTCGCACCCTCGCGGGTACCGCCGGTGAGCACCTTGGCGCCCTTGGCGACGGCGTCGTCCACCCAGGACTCCACCCGCTTCGCGGCGTTCTCGTCGACCAGCGGGCCGACATCGGTGGCGTCGTCGTTGGGGTCGCCGGTGACCTGCGCCTCGACCTTGGCCACGACCTTCTCCACCAGCGCGTCGTAGACCGACGCGTCGGCGATCACCCGCTGCACCGAGATGCAGGACTGGCCGCCCTGGTAGTTGGCGAACATCGCGATCCGGGTGGCGGCCCAGTCGAGGTCGGCCTCGGAGGACCAGTCGGCGAGCACCACGGCCGCGGCGTTGCCGCCGAGCTCCAGGGTGGTGTGCTTGCGCGGTACCGAGTCCATGATCTGGTAGCCGACCTTGTCCGAACCGGTGAAGGAGATCACCGGCAGGCGCGGGTCCTGCACCAGGGCGGGCATCCGGTCGTTCGGGACCGGCAGGACGCTCCAGGAGCCGACCGGCAGGTCCGTCTCGGCCAGGATCTCGCCCAGCACCATCGCGGAGAGCGGGGTGGCCGGAGCCGGCTTGAGGATGATCGGGGCGCCGACCGCGATCGCCGGGGCGACCTTGTGGGCGACCAGGTTCAGCGGGAAGTTGAACGGGGCGATGCCCAGCACCACGCCGCGCGGGAACTTGCGCACCACCGCGAAACGGCCCACGCCGCCCGGGTCGGTGTCCAGCCGCATGGTCTCGCCGTTGGTACGGCGGGCCTCCTCGGCGGCCCAGCGGAAGACGGAGACGGCACGGCCGACCTCGCCGCGCGCCCACTTGATCGGCTTGCCGTTCTCGGCAGTGATCAGCTGGGCGATCTCCTCGGTGCGCTCGGTCAGGCGCTTGGCCACGTGGTCCAGCGCGGCGGCGCGCACGTGCGCGGGGGTCGCGGCGAACACCGGCAGCGCGGCCACGGCGGCGTCCAGCGCCTCCTCGACCTGGGCCTCAGTGGGGACGCTGACCTTGCCGACCAGGCGGCCGTCCCAGCTGTTGTGCACCTCGAAGTCGGCGTCGCCGCTCGCCCGGCGGCCGGCCAGCCAGAAATCGTACGTGGTGGTCACCGTGGTACCGGCCCTCTCCTCGTCGTCCTCACGGCCCCACGGACGTGGAACCAGAACCGAGGGTAGGGGCGGCGGCGCGCCGACCGGGTTGGCCACGAAGTAGCGTTCGCCCTCGCGGCCACTCCATCCCGTCCAGCGGCAGGCTGTCGGCCGCTCCGGTGCGCCCGGCTACTCCTCGCCGGAGCGCAGGGCCAGCCAGAGCTCCATGCGGACGTCGGTGTCGTCCAGCGAACGGCCGAGCAACTCCTCGACCCGCCGCATCCGGTAGCGCAGCGTGTGCCGGTGCACACCCAGATCGGCGGCGGCCGCGTCCCACTGACCGTGTCTGGAGAGCCACGCGCGCAGCGACGCCACCAGGTCGCCGCGGGCGGTGCGGTCGTGGTCCCGCAGCGGGCGGAGCAGCCCCTCCGCGAACGCCGTCACGGCGTCCTCGCCCAGCAGCGGCAGCAGCGAACCGGCGCCCACCTCCTCGTGGTCCACCGAGCGCCGGCCGCCGCGCAGCGCCACCGCGAGCGCCCGCTCGGCCTGCGCGTTCGCGGTGCCCGCCTCCTCCAGCGCGGCCGGCGCCGAGACCCCCAGCGACAGGCCCTCGTGCTCCTCCACCGCCCCCAGACAGGCCCGGTGCACCGCGCCGTTGTCCAGCGCCAGCACCATCAGCCGAGGCCCGTGCGCACCGCCCTCCTCGCGCGCCACCAGCAGCTTCTCCCCCACCCGGGCGCCCGCCTGCTCGGCCCGGTCGCCCAGCTCGCCCAGCGCCTCCGCGGCATCGACCCCCTGACCGGCACCGGCCACCATGACCCGGACCGTCCCCTCCGGCAGACCGCCGAAGAGCCCGGCCGCCACCTGCCGCGCGGTCGCCACCTCGCCCGCCAGCACCATCCGCAGCAGCGCCGCGCCCATCCGCTCCTCGGCCTGGCGCAGCTCGCGCGAACGCTCCAGGGTGAGGGTCAGCAGCGCCACCGCCGCGTTCAGCACGTACCGCTCGGTCGGGGTGATCCGGTCCTCGGTCCCGACCGCGAGGAAGCCACGGGCCCGACGGTCCGCCCCCAGCGACTGGACCACCACGTAGTCCTCGTCCGCGGTGTCTATCCCCGGCGAGCGTCCCTGCAGCGCGGCGCTCGACGGCGCCGGGCGCCGGCGCAGCCGGTCCACCTCGGCCGCCAGCCGGCCGGCCCGGCGCGCCGCCCAGTCCGGGGCCACCACCGAGAGCGCGCCCGAACCGTCGTACAGCGCCGCCCAGCCGCCCAGCCGGGCCGCCAGCCGACGCACCACGGCCGTGGTGCCGTCCTTGCCGAGCGCCGCCCGGGTCAGCTCCTCCTGCGCCTCGAAGCTGGTGGTGACCGCCTCGTACTGCTCGGCGGCCAGCGCCGCCGAAACGACCTTGCTGATCGCGATGAACGGCGTCGGCTCCGGAACCCGCAGCAGCGGGAGCCCGCGCTGGGCGGCCGCCTCCACCAACGGCTGCGGCACCTCGGTGTGCGACAGGCCGACGCCGAGGCCCAGCCCCACCACTCCCGCATCGGCCAGTCGGTGCACGTACGCCTGCAACCGGGCGGCGGTGCGGCCCAGCTTGATTCCGGTGGTGAGCAGCAGCTCACCGCCTTCGAGGAACGGCGTCGGGTCGTCCAGCTCACTGGTGTGCACCCAGCGGACCGGCCGCTCCAGGTGGTCCGCACCGGCGAGGACCGTCAGATGGAGCGAGGTGTTGCGGACGACGGAGGCGAGTGTGGGAGGCATGGCACCTTCGGGGGACGACCTGACCGCGCCGTTGCGGCCGGGCGAGGAGAGGGCTGGGGAATCTGGTGAGGGTCTCTCCTCTCATTATGGACGCTCCGGACAACCGGCACCGCCGAATCCACCTCGGAGGCGAGCTTCAGCCCCGCAGGTCCACCAGCAACGGCGGCACCTGCTCGCCCGAGACCGCCGTCAGCGAGACCACCGCGTGCCCCGCCGGCAGCGCGTGCGCCAGATCCGACGGCGACCAGCGCAGCCGCTCCACGTCCCGGGTCGTGACCGACTCGGTCTGCGCCGTCGTCCCCGACAACGCCTTGCGCCCCAACCGCCCGGCCCGGCGGACCAGACCGCCCGACGTGTCCGGCGCATGCGTCACCGCCGTCTCCCGGACCAGGTGCGTGCCCCAGGCCTCGGAGAACAACCGCCCGTCCCACGGCGCGATCCCCGGGAACACCATCCGGCAGCCGACCGCCCCGAACAGCGGCGCCCGTAGCGCCTCGGGCAGATCGACCAGGGTCCGCAGCAGCAGGACGGCGCCGGCGTTGGCCGCACGCAGCCGCTGCAACCCGCGGACGATGTGCGCGTCCAGCGCCGCCGAGGCGTCGTCGACCACCAGCCCGGCGAAGAGCGAGCGGTCCTCCCGGGCCGCCGCGGCCTGCACGAACTGGCCCACCACCAGCCGCGACAGCATCCGCGCCGCCTCCGGGTGGCTACGCTCGGGCAACTTCACCCGGACCCGCAACGGGTGGTCCAGCACCCGCATCGCGAACGGCGGGCGTCCGGTGCCGTCGGTCGCGAAAGCCCCCTCGAAGGCCGGCCGGTCCAACAGGGCCAGCCGGTCCGCCAGCAGCGCCCCCGGATCGTCCGCCCGACCGCGCTGGCGCTCCCGCTGCTCCAGGTCCCGCTCGTACGCCCCCAGCCGGCCCGCCGCCCGGAGCGCCTTCACCAGCGCCTCCAGCGCCTCCGGCTCACCGCCCAGCAGCGCCCGCAGCTCACGCACCGCCGGATAGCGGCCGAACCCGGCACGGAACGGGCCGACCACCTGCTGCAGCGCCGTCCGGGCGGTCTCCGCGCGGGCCGTCAGCTCGTCCGGCAACAGCGCCTCGGCCAGCCGGGCGGCCGCCTCGTCCGGATCCTGCACCGCCCCGTAGAGGTCAAGCCCGTACGCCGAACCCTGGTCCCCGGGCGCGATCACCACGTCGTACCAGGCGTCCGGCCCGAGCTCCGCGTCCGCCGCACCGATCACCACCGCGCACGCGGTGCCGGCCAGCGCCTGGAGGCAGAGCCCCTCGGCCACCGGCCGGGCCAGCCGCGCCGTCTTCCCGGTGCCCGCCGGACCGACCGCCAGCAACGAGGTGCCCAGCAGCGACGGGTCCAGCGCGAAACCGGCCGCCCGGTGCGTCAGCGGATTCTTCGGCACGTCCTGCGCGGTGCCCAGCCGCACCTGGCTCAGCAGCAGATCGTGCTGCTCGTCCCGCCCCGCCAGCTCCCGCGCCTCGGACGGGTGCGCGAACGCCGCCGCGCCCCGGGCGGCCACCTGTTCGACGAAGGCCGGCACGAACACCGGGTCGGCCTGGGCCGACTCCCACGCCCGCTGGATCCGCACGTAGTCGACGTCTCCGGTGGGCTCACCGTCCAGCCGGCCCGCCGCCGCGGCCGCCCCGCCGAGCCGCAGCGCCGCCCACGGGTCGCGCGTCCGCTCGGCCTGCGCCGCCGCGCCCTCCTCGGCGGGCTCCTCCCTGGTCACCGTGCGCGCCATCAGCGGTGCCACGTACCGCCGCCACACCTCGGGCCAGCGGCCCATCCGGCCGAAGACCTTGATCACAACGGCGAGCACGAGGATGTTGAGAGTCAGGATGACCGACACGGCCACGAACGCGGACCGGGTCGGCAGCACACCGATCAGCGTCGTCGCGTACTTGGCCAGTTCGACCCCGTACACATAAGCCAGCCACCCCACCACCGCGTTCAGGCCCGCCCGCAGGAGGAGGGGCCAGGTCGGGACCTTGGCGTCCTCCGCGCGGTCGGGGTCGACCTGGGCGTAGCCCTGCCGGTAGATGCCCGGGGCGGCCTCGGGGCGGGGGGCGGCGACCCACGCGGGGAGGTCGAAGGGCGGGGGTGCCGCGGGGCGTCGGGGGCGTTGGTGCGGCATGGGTGTCGCAGGTGCGGCGGTGGTCCGCTCGCCGTGGCCCCGTGCCCCGTCCAGTCCCATGTACGGCCCCGCTCCCTCGCCCGCCCGGCCCGACCGTCGTCGGTCCCGCCATACCCATGCCGCCGCACCGGCGACACGCCCGCGCTCAATGTAGTGGAGCGAGGGCTGCCGGTAGTCGCACTACCTGCGCTGGCCGCCTCGGACAAGTCGGACGGCCCAGTGCTACCGAGTGGCGCATGCCCGGCCGGGGAGGGCCGCCGTAGCCTGCGAAGCACCGAGCCGAGAAGTCTGGAGAAAACCCATGAGCGCCGCAACGCCGCTCCCGCAGGAGCGCCGCCTGGTCACCGCGATCCCCGGTCCGAAGTCGCAGGAGCTGCAGGCCCGCAAGCTGGGTGCGGTGGCGGCCGGCGTCGGCACCACCCTGCCGGTGTACGTGTCCCGTGCCAACGGCGGCGTGCTGGAGGACGTGGACGGCAACTCGCTGATCGACTTCGGCTCCGGCATCGCCGTGACCAACGTCGGCAACAGCGCCGAGGCCGTGGTGGCCAAGGCGACCGAGCAGCTGGCCGCCTTCACCCACACCTGCTTCATGGTCACCCCGTACGAGGGTTACGTGGCCGTGGCCGAGCAGCTGAACGAGCTGACCCCGGGCGACCACGACAAGCGCACCGCGCTGTTCAACTCGGGCGCCGAGGCGGTCGAGAACGCGGTGAAGATCGCCCGCGCCTACACCAAGCGCACCGCCGTCGTGGTGTTCGACCACGGCTACCACGGCCGCACCAACCTCACCATGGGCCTGACGGCGAAGAACATGCCGTACAAGCAGGGCTTCGGCCCGTTCGCCCCGGAGATCCACCGGGTGCCGGTGGCCTACCCGTACCGCTGGCTGACCGGTGCGGAGAACTGCGCCGCCGAGGCCGCCGCCCAGGCGATCGACATCATCAACAAGCAGATCGGCGCCGAGAACGTCGCCGCGATCATCATCGAGCCGATCCAGGGCGAGGGCGGCTTCATCGAGCCGGCCAAGGGCTTCCTGCCGGCGATCGTGGAGTACGCCAAGGCCAACGGCATCGTCTTCGTGGCCGACGAGATCCAGACCGGTTTCTGCCGTACCGGCCAGTGGTTCGCCTGTGACGACGAGGGCATCGTCCCGGACCTGATCACCACCGCGAAGGGCATCGCCGGCGGTCTGCCGCTGGCCGCGGTGACCGGCCGCGCCGAGATCATGGACGCCGCGCACGCCGGCGGCCTGGGCGGCACCTACGGCGGCAACCCGGTGGCCTGCGCCGCCGCGCTGGGCTCCATCGAGACCATGAAGGAGCAGGACCTCAACGGCAAGGCGCAGCGGATCGGCGAGATCATGCTGGGTCGCCTGAGCGCCCTGCAGGAGAAGTTCGCGGACAGCGACTCGGTGCGGATCGGCGAGGTCCGCGGCCGCGGCGCCATGATCGCCGTGGAGCTGGTGAAGCCGGGCGGCAAGGAGCCGAACGCGGAGGCCACCGCGGCCATCGCCAAGGCGTGCCACGCCGAGGGCCTGGTGGTCCTGACCGCCGGCACCTACGGCAACGTGCTGCGCTTCCTGCCGCCGCTGGTCATCCCGGAGCACCTGCTGAACGAGGGCCTGGACATCCTGGAGAACGCCTTCGCCACCGTCTGAGCCTGCGGCGCCCGACCGGGCCGCACACCCGTGACCGGGTGGTTCCGACCCGCCGGAGGGATGTCCGGACAGCGCTGAACGGCCCGTGGGGACTCCTCGTCCTCACGGGCCGTTCGGTCTGTACGGGCGGTTCGTCCTGATGTGCGGGGCGACTCCGGCGCCGCCCCGCCGGGCAGTGAAGATGCTGTGCTGAATCGCTGAAGCTCCTCGGTGCAGCTCGGCCGTTGACGTAGTGTCATGACAGATGGACAGCGAGCCCCAGCCATTGGCGGATCCGTCCGCGGCACCGCCCCCACCGGCGGAACCGCAGGGCGTCCGCGAGGACAACCAGGCCGCCCCGGAAGGGGCGGCGCACACCGAAGGCCGATCGACCGACCGTCCGACCCATACCCCCCGGGGCGCGCGGAACGGCGATCATCAGAGCCGCCCCGGAGCTCTCCCCCCTGCTCCGGGGCGGCCACTTCGCGTTCCGAACCGGTTGGCGGGCCTGGCCGGTTCGGCGGCCGTGCCGGTGGCGCTGGCCACCGTGCTGGTGCTGATCTCCTGGCAGGTGGCCGTCGACGGACCGCTGCTCGGCCTGGACCGCCGGGCCCGGCATGCCGTCCGCGAAACCCGGCACGAGCTGCACAGCACCCTGCTCAACCATCTCGGCAAGGCCCTGTCGGACCTCGGCAGCTCCGTCCCGGCGATCCCGGTGCTGCTGGTCGCCGGGGCGCTGGCGGCCTGGCGGTCCCGCCGGGCCGGGGTGCCGCGCCCGTGGCTGCCGGCGGTGATGGCGGTGCTGACGGCGGGGCTGATCCCGCTGCTGGTCGTCCCGGCGAAGGCCTGGTTCGCCCGGCCGGGGCCGTTCGGGGTACCCCTGGCACCGGACCAGTGGGGCTGGTACCCGTCCGGCCACACGGCGACCGCGACCCTCTCCTACGGGGTGGCCGCGCTGCTGCTGGCCCGCACCGTCGGCACCCGCGCCCGGCGCCGACTGCAGGTGGCCGCCGTCCTGCTCGCGGCCGGCGTCGGCCTCGGGCTGGTGTGGAGCGACTACCACTGGCTGCTGGACGTGGTGGCCAGCTGGTGCCTCGGCGGGTTGGTGCTCTGGGTGCTCGCCCGCCTCCCGGTGCCCCGGAAGGACCGCGACTCCTAGGTGCCGTGCGATCGATCCGGGGGGCGGGCGATGCCGGGCAGGGTCAGCCCTCGGCGGGCTCGTCGTTGCGCTGGACGAGGCCGGGCTCGCCGCTGTCGCGCTGCCAGGCCACGACCAGTTCGTCGCGGGCGCCGAAGCGGACCAGGTGGCGGCCGACCACGTCCTCCAGGCCCGGCAGGTTCTCGGCCTCGCCCTCGACGGCGAGCAGCAGGGCGTCGGGCATGGCCTCCAGCGTGGCGGTGCCCCGGCCGAAGGTCAGGGTGCCGCGACCGGTCTCCTCCGACCAGTGGGTCTCGATCTTGCGCCCCATGTGGGCGGCGAGCTGCTTGGCGTAGCGGGCGGACCGGTCGGTCGCGACACGGGCTTCGGAACGGGACACGGGCCCTCCAGGGATCGGGGGAGGGAACTTAGGGTGCCCTCACTCGATGCCACGTTAACCCAGATAGTGAGCCAGACTCAACAACTTTTCGGAGCCGCGCCCGGCAGCCGGTCATGCCCTGCTCCCGCCCCCGGGACGGCCGATACCCTTGGTCGAACATCTGCCGAGGAGAGCCCCCCATGACCACCACGCCGACCGACGACGCGGCGAGCTCCTCCACCGGCCCCGACAGCACCCGGGACGGCACCGTCCACGACGACACCACCGCGGAAAGCCCGGAAGGCACCGCCACGAACAGCGCCCCCCCGGAGGACAGCACCACCCCGGGCAGCACCAGCGCCGCCCCGGACGACAGCGCCGCCCAGGACACCGCCGCCGAGCTCGCCGACGCGATGACCAGGGCGATCAAGCGGATCCGGCGCCGCACCAGCGAACGGCTGGAGCCCTACGGCATCACTCCCGGCCAGGGCCGCGCCCTGCGCACCCTCGCGCACGCACCCGGCTGCGAGCTGCCGGACCGGGCGATGCGCCTGGGCGACCTGGCGGAGCGGCTGCACATCGCCCCCCGCTCGGCCACCACTGTGGTGGACGCGCTGGAGGAGGCGGGCCTGGTCGAGCGCACCCCGGACCCGGCCGACCGGCGCGCCGTACGGATCGTGCTGACCGCGGCCGGCCGGTCGGCGGTGGAGCGGATCGGGCAGGTCCGCTACGAGGTGGCGCAGGAGTACTTCGGTCCGATCAACCCGGCCGACCAGGACGTCCTGCTGCGAGCGCTGCGCTCCGCCGAGACCGCGTACGCGGCCACCACGCCGCCGCGCCGGACAGCGCCCCCGGGGGCAGCGCGGTGACCCCGATCCCGGCGATCACCAGCAGCGCCGCACAGCCGGCCACCGGGCCGACCCGCTCGCCGAGCAGCAGCCAGGCGGAGGACATCCCGAACACCGGCACCAGCAGGGAGTAGGGCGCGACCGCGGTGGCGTCGTAGGTGCGCAGCAGGAAGCTCCAGGCGACGAAGCCGAACAGGGTGGAGACCAGTCCGACGTACCCGATCGCTCCCAGGCCGGCCGGGGTGAGGTCGCGCAGCGCCCGCAGGTCGGCGGCCGGGCCCTCGACCAGCAGCGACAGCCCGAGCAGCGGCAGTGGCGGCACGGCGCTGACCCAGACCATCCAGCGCAGTGCGTCCGGCGGGGCGGCCCTGCGGGTCAGCACGTTGGACAGCCCCCAGGCGACGGCGGCGAGGACGACCAGGGCGAAGGCTCCGACCGGGCCGTCGAGGCCGCGGTCGACGGCGCTCACTCCGATGCCGGCGAGGGCGATCCCGAGGCCGGCCAGGCGCTGCGGGCCGGGCCGCTCGCGCAGCAGGACCGCGGCGAACAGCGCGGTGAAGACCGCCTGGCCCTGCAGGACCAGCGAGGAGAGCCCGGCCGGCATCCCGGCGTGCATGCCGAGGAAGAGCAGTCCGAACTTGACCACCCCGAGCACCAGGCCGACCGCGAGGACCCACCGCCACGCGACTCGCGGCGGGCCGACGAAGAAGACCGCCGGGACGGCGACCACCGCGAAGCGCAGGGCGCAGAAGAGCAGCGGCGGGAAGTTCTCCAGGCCGACGTGGATCAGGACGAAGTTGAGGCCCCAGACGGCGGCGACCAGGACGGCCAGGGCGATGTGACGCGGCCTCATGCTGCCGCCGGACGCGGCCGGTGTTGCGGTCATGGGTCGAGAATGGCCGCCCTTCACCGTTTAGCACCAGCGATGATTTCTGAACTGCAGGCTTTAGCATTGCTGCATGATGGATCTGGGGCGCCTGCGGGCGCTGCACGCGGTGGCCGTGCACGGTTCGGTCGGCGGGGCGGCCGCCTCGCTCGGGTTCACCCCGTCGGCGGTCTCGCAGCAGATCGCCAAGCTGGAGCGCGAGACCCGGACGGTGCTGCTGGAGCGTCAGGGCCGGGGCGTGGTGCTGACCGACGCCGCGCGCGAGCTGGCCGTCACCGCGCAGGCGGTGCTGGGGCTGGTGGAGCAGGCCGAGGTGCGGCTGGAGGAGCAGCGCGGCCGGGCGGTCGGACGGCTGCTGGTGGCCGCCTTCGCCACCGGTGCGCGCGGGCTGATGCCGGGCGCCCTCGCCGACCTGCGCGAGCGCTGCCCCGACCTGGACGTCCGGCTGCTGGAGAGCGACCCGTACCCGGCGGCCGAGCTGGTGGCCCGCGGTGAGGTGGACCTGGCGCTGGTCCAGGACTGGCCGACGGTGCCGCTGCCGGTCCAGGACGGCCTGGCCCGGCTGGACTTCGGCCCGGATCCGGTGGATCTGCTGCTGCCCGCCGCACACCCGCTGGCCGGGTCGGCCGTGGTCCCGGTGGGGCGGCTCCGCGGGCAGCGCTGGATCAGCGTGCCGCCCGGCAACATCTGCCACGACTGGCTGGTCCGCACGCTGCGCGAGGCCGGCGAGGAGCCCGACGTGCACTATCAGGTCGGCGAGTTCGAGACCCAGATCGCGCTGATCGCGGCGGGGCTGGGGATCGGTCTGGTGCCGCGGCTCGGCCGGGGCGCCCTGCCGCCGGAGGTGGTCGCCCGACCGGTCGTGCCGGAGCCCGCCCGGCGGGTGTTCGCGCTCTGGCGTGCCCAGGCCTCCCGGCGGCCGGCGATCACCGAGGCGCTGGCCGCGATGCAGGACCGGTGGGCGGCTCTCGGCGGGCCCGGCGCGCACAGCGACCTCGGCGGGCCCGGGCGCACCGGGCTCGCCGGGTGAGCGGCGGCCCGTTCAGCCGGCGAACCCGATCACCAGCCACATGAAGCCCACCCCGAGGATGGTGCAGAGCAGGGTGGCCCGCGAGGGGTGCGGGCTGTGCGCCTCGGGGAGGATGTCCGAGGTCGCCAGGTAGAGCAGGAACCCGGCGAAGAACCCGAGGTAGAGGCCGAGCAGCTGCTCGGGGATGGTGAACAGCAGGGTGATCGCGGCGCCAGTCACCGGTGCCAGCGCATCGGCCGCCAGCAGGGTCAGCGCCCGTCGGCGGTCGTTCCCGTACAGCCGGGTGATCGTGTACGTGTTGAAGCCGTCGGCGAAGTCGTGTGCCACGACGGCGACGGCGACCACCGTCCCGACCGTGGTGCCGGCCTGGAAGGCCGCGCCGATCGCGAAGCCGTCCATCACGCTGTGGCCGACCAGGGCCAGTGCGGCGGTCAGGCCGATCCCGGGCGCCGGTCCCCCGTCGGTGGCCGGCGGGTGGACGGGCCCATGGGTGTGGGCGTGCTGGTGGCCGTGGGTGTGCGCCGCGTACTCGCCCTCGTGGCCGCGGTGGATGGCGACCGCCCGCTCGACGACGTGGATCGCCAGGAACCCGGCCGCGAACATCAGCAGCGCCTGCGGCACGCCGTGGATCTCCTCGGGGGCCTGGTGCAGCGCCTCCGGCAGCAGGTCGAAGGCCACCACGCCGAGCATCAGCCCGGCGGCGAAGCCGAGCACCAGATGGCGGCGGTCACCGGTGCGCTGGGCGACGTAGCCGCCGATCAGCGTCATCAGGAACGCTCCGGCGGCGACCAGGATCGCGGTCACCGCACCTCCCCCGTACCGGACACCGTGCCCATCGCTCCTGCCTCCCCCGCGTCCCGGGCGGGCCGTGCCTCCCCGGGGCCGGCCAACCGCCGGCCCCGGACGGCCGCCGTCGGGCTCCACCGTCCGGCCGGGCCCGGTCACCCCCGCGCCCGCGCCCCCAGCCTTGCCCGGTGTCCGGGGCGCCGCCCGCCGGGCGGGCCGTGAGGGTGAGCCGCACCGGCCGGGCAGGGCCCGCCTGCTCGGCGCGCCTCACGGCACCACGGGTGACTCCGCTCGCGAACCGGCGGGTCGCCGCTCAGTGCCCGGAGGCGAGCGGCAACCCGAGGTGGGTGCGGGCGAGCTCGCGCACGCCGTCGCCGTCGACCAGATGGATGTGCTGATGGCCGTCCCCACCGGTGAGGTCGAGCGCCTCGTCGGTGAACCGGCCGGTGGTCAGCCGCAGACCGCGCTCGGCGGACTCCTCGCGGACGGCCTCCGCCAGCGTCCTGATCTCCTCCTCGCCCACCGGCCCGGCACCGCGGGAGGCCCAGACCACCCAGCGCCCGGGCAGCGCGCTCCCCGCCGCCCCCTCCCCGGTGGCGACCAGGCCCGCCGGGCCGCGCAGTCGCACGCTCCACTGTTCCAGCCCGCCGCGGGTGAGCAGCTCACGGACCAGCTGGGCGAACTCGTTGGCCGAGAGGTCCGGCGCGGACGGCACGGTCGCGCCCGCCAGGGCGGCCGGTTCGACGCCCGCCCCGGCGTAGGGGTCGGGGGTCACGGCGGCACCGAGCTGGCGCAGCCGGACCAGTGCCTCGTCCTGTTCGGCGTCCGCGTAGACGCCCTCGCCGTCGTGGTCCTCGTAGGGGGCGGCCGCCGGCAGCAGCCTGGTCCGGGCGAGGGCGTCGCGGTCGGCGTCCACGCTCACCAGGCAGAGCGGCTCCGCCCCGTCGGGCTCGCGGAGCCAGCCGTTCAGCACGACGCCGGCCAGTATCTCGTCGGTGTCGACGGCATCGGCGGCCTGCAGCGCGCGCAACGCCAGCCGGGCGACCAGCCGCAGGTAGTCGGTGGCCCGCTCGGCGGGCGGGCGCGGCACCGGGAGGATCTCGCCGTCCGGGGCGAGCCGGTAGCCGGCCAGCGAGGGCACCAGGTCGGGGGCCGGCAGGTCGAGGTCGAGCACGGCGGTGCGGGTGAGCGGGCGGAAGACGGCCCGGCAGGGCGCGGGCAGGTCCTGGGTGGCCGTCTCCGCGGCGGCCAGCGCCCGCTCCAGCAGGGACTCGACGGCGGCCGGCTCGGCCAGCCGGTACGCCCGCCGGCACTCCTCCAGGGTCTCGTTGTACTCGCGGACCGCGCGGGCCCTGGCCTGCTCGGCCTCCTCGTGGACCCGCCGCGACTCGTCCTCGGCCGGGCGTCCGGCCTCGGCGTGCCGGGTGCGCCACTCCCGAAGGGCGCGCTGGTGGGTGAGCCGGGCCCGGGCCAGCTCGCGCTGGAAGCCGGAGTCCAGCAGTCGCCGGGTCGGTGGCTCGTCGGGGGCGGCGCCGGCCGGCTCGGCGGGGGCGTAGTCCGCCCAGCGCGGTTCGGCGTCAACGGCGTCGCCACCACCCGGGCCGTCGGCCTGGTAGGGCCTGGGCTCGTAGTGCCGGAGCTGGCTCTCGAAGTCCATGGCCGAGACGGGCAGCGCGGCCCGCCGCAGCAGGTCGGCCAGCCGGTCGTGCTCGGCCCGGACGGTGACCGTGCGGTGGTGGGTCAGCGCGGCGGCCCGGGCGTGCGCGGCGACCGACTCGTCCGCACCGTCCTCACCGCTCGGGCGGCCCTGGCCCCCTTGACCACCCTGCCCTCCCCGACCTTGACCTCCCTGGTCACGTGAACCTCCCGGGCCCTCGGTCGCCGGACTCGCCTGGTCCGACGAACCGGGTGACCCGCCGGGCCCGGACGGTCCATCGGGCCCGGACGATCCCTCAGGTCCGTTCGATCCGTCCGGTCCGGTGACGCCGAGGTCGCGGAAGACCGAGGCCAGGAAGCCGGGTTGGGGGGCCATGACAGTGCCCTCGGGCTGGCCGTCTGCTGAGTACTGCATCGGTCGTCGTTCCCCCATGCTCGTCCGGCGCCTGCCCGGGGCGGCCGGCGAGCCCGCAGACCGCCCCTGCCGGACATTGTCCACCGAACGGGTGCACCGGTCAGCCAAGCCTCTCAGTTGGTCCGGGTGTTGGTCAGGTGCAGGCCGATGTAGCCGACATAGATCCGGCCACTGCCGGAACAGTCGTCGAGGTAGTGGAGCCGGGGAGCCGTGCGCCCGCCGCCGATCCGCAGGTGCGCGCCCATGAACGCCCGCCGGGAGACGTCCACGCACTCCGGCACCGGCAGCATCCGCTCGCGTTTCCACTTGGTGTGGCTGAAGACCGTCCGCGACTCCCCGCGCACCGCCTTGCGGGGCGGGAAGCGGTGGCAGCCGGCCGGGGTGTGCTCGCACCACTGCTTGAAGTCACCGCCCGCCTCGCCGCGCACCGCGGCCTCGGCGTACTCCTGAAGAGCCGTCAGGCCGTCCCAGGTGAGCCGGGCCCAGCCCGCCCCGGCGCACCGCAGGTCGTCCAGGGCGAGCGCGCTCTTCTGGTCGCCGGTGAAGGTGAGCAGGGGGAACTCGCCCAACCTGGCCATCAGTTCGGTGAAAGTGCCCGGGGCCACCGGAAGACCCGGTGCAACCGGGCGGCCGGACGGCCCCGACGCGGCGGAACGCCGACCCATCGCGCCACCGGGGCCGATGCAGAGCCGACCGGCCAGCCCCCGGGGCTGAACGCCGCGGCGCAGCCCGGCGGCCGGCCCACCGGACGGCTCGTCGCCCGGCAGCGGCAGCCGGCGGCCCTGGCGGCGCTCCCGGCGCAGGCTGTGCCGCACCCGCTCCAGCTCGTCGGCCCTGGCCTGCTGCTCGGCGTGGTCCTGCTGCTCCTCGTGGGCGAGCGCCGCCCGGGCGGGGGCGTCGTCCGGCCCGCTGCCCGCGCGGACCCCGGGCGCGGGCACCCGCAACACCGGGACGGCGGCCAACGGCGGGGGCAGCGGCTGCTCGGCGGCGAGCCGGCGCGGTTCGCGGGCCAGCAGCCCGGCCGCCCGGCGGAGGTCCTCCTCGATCCGGTGGCGGGCCAGCACCGGGTGCCGGGCGCCGTCCTGCCGGGAGGCCGGATCGACCTCGGGCAGATAGGTGCGCACCGCCCCGCCGTACACGGTGTGGTACTCCAGCGCGACGTTGAACTCGGTGCGGGCGCCCGGATCCAGCACGTAGACGGTGGCGAGGCCGGGCAGTTGCCGGCAGAGCGGACGGACGACGTCCTCCACCCAGGCGTCGAGGGCGTGGTTGACCGGGACGCTGGCCACCACGGTGGGCAGCCGGCGCTCCGGATCGCAGAGTTCGTCGATGAGGCCGTCGACCTCGGCGGCGGTCAGCACCCGCGGCGCCAGCTGGACGGCGGCCGGCCCGTCGGCGGCGTCGAGCAGCGGCAGCAGGCTGCAGGCGAGTTCGGGCACCGGCACCCGGCACGGTGTCCGCACCCCGCTGCCGGTGGTGTGCGTCTCGGCCTCCAGCCGGACCCAGGTGCGGCCCTCGGCCCCGGTCGCCGTGGTCAGCGTCAGCTGGTGGGTGCCGTGCGGGGCCGGGGTGCGCAGCCGGCGGCGGTCGTAGCGCCCGGCGCCGGGGCCGCCGCGCAGTGGACCGCCGTCGCGGTCGAGCAGGACCCGGCCGCCCAGGCGCAGGCGCTCGACGGGGATTTCGGCGGCCTCGGCGGCGACGGGCCGGTGGGCGGTCGGCGGGGGCTCCTCGCAGCCCTCGTGCTTCAGCCAGGCGGCGAGGCGCTCGTCGGCCAGGGCCACCGCGTCGGCGTGCGGGAGCGCGGTGGTGACGGTCATCCGATAGGGCGTCGCAGGGCCCCTGGGGCCGGGCAGACCGGCGCGGGCGGGCGACGAAGAACGGTCTGAGGTCATGCGCATACCTCCGTGGTGCGGTGGTGGGGTCTGTCGTCCTCCATCGATGGGGGTGTGTTCGTCCGGTTCTCCCGGATCCTTGCCCAGGAAACGCCACGGCCCGGAGCGGAAGTTCCAACTCCGGGCCACGTCAATACGTTCGAGTGAATCTGCTCAAGCCGCCCGACGGACCGGGCCGGCATCTGCTGCGGCCGGGCTCAGCCCTCGGCGGGCTCGGCGCCGCTGCGGCTCCACTCCGGCTCCGCGACCGGCACCGCCAGCGGGCAGCCCTCCGGGATGTCGTAGCCGGCGATCAGCACCACGGGGACGGTCCCGTGGTTGCGGCCGACGTGGACGTGGACCGGCCCCGCCTCCTCGACCAGCGAGTCGCCCGCACGGCTGACCTCGACCCGGCCGTCGTGCAGGATCCGGGTCAGCGTCCCGGACAGCACCACCACGTCGACCCGGCCCGGGTGGTAGTGCCAGCCGGTACTGGCGCCCGGGGGCAGGGTGATGGTCTGGACGACGGGCATCTCGGCTCGGCCTCCTGGTCGGCGATCCGCCCAGGCTAGGCAGGTGCGACAGGGCCGGAAACCGGCCCGACCCGATCTGTCCGAAAGTCTGTCCGGAACCCTCGGGCCGCTCGGCCCGGCCACCCTCCGCCCCCGCGGCCCTCGATCGTGCGGCCCCGCGATCCCGCGAGCCCGCGGCCCGTCACCGGGGCGTCCGCCCGGACCGGCGGAGCGGACGCCCCGCTCAGACCGGCACCTCGACGTACGTCCGGCCCGCCGCCACCGCCACCGCGGTACCGCCGGTCGCCTCCGCCAGCCAGGTGTGGAACCGCGCCACCTCGGGCTCCGGCACCCCGACCTCGATCCGCACCCCGGCCGCCTCGTACGCCAGGTCGCTCACCGTGTACCCGGCCGCCCGCAGGTCGTTCTCGACCCGCCCGGCCCGGGTGTGGTCCGCCGCGACCGCGAGCAGCGCCACCGGCCGCCGCTCCAGCAGCCCGACCTCGTCCACCGCCGCCGACACCGCGTTCCCGTAGGCCCGGACCAGGCCTCCGGCGCCGAGCTTGATCCCGCCGAAGTACCTGGTCACCACGGCCACCGTGTCGGTGAGCCCGCGTCGGCGCAGCACCTCCAGCATCGGTACGCCGGCCGTGCCGCCGGGCTCCCCGTCGTCGCTGGAGCGCTCGCGCCGCTGCTCGTCGCCGACCACGAAGGCGGTGCAGTTGTGCCGCGCGTCCCAGTACTGCTTGCGGATGCCCGCGATGAACGCCTGCGCCTCGTCCTCGTCGGTGACCCGGGCGAGGTGGCAGATGAAGCGGGACTTCTTGATCTCGGTCTCGTGGCTGCCCGCGTGCCGGATGGTCAGGTACTGCCTGGGAGTCGGCTCCGGCGTGGCGGACATGGTGCGGCGGTTCTCCCGGGAGTCGACGAAGGCCGGCGGCACCGCCCGACGTGGTTCGGGGCGGTACCGCCAGCCTAGTTGCCCACCGGAGCGACCGGGCGGCCGGCCGGTGGCCGACCGGTGCGGGTCAGCGGCCGGCCAGCGCGTCCAGCCGGGCGCGGTCCAGGCCGGTGAGCTCGACGACCTCGGCGAGGTCGACCGCACCGCAGTCCAGCCCGCGCAGCACGTAGCCGCTGAGCGCCCGGGCGGTCGCGGGCTCGTCCATCACGTCGCCGCCGGCCTTGGCGACGTACGCCGCCAGCCGGGCGGCGGCGGCCGCCAGGCCCTCGCGGTAGAAGGAGTAGACGGCGACGTAGCGGGTCGGCAGGTGCGCCGGGTGCATGTCCCAGCCCTGGTAGTACGCACGGGCCAGCGAGCGGCGGACCAGGTCGTGGTGGAGCTTCCAGGCCGCGTGCACCTGCTCGGTGGAACCGGTCGGGATGACGTTGGTGGAGCCGTCGGAGAGCCGGACGCCGGTACCGGCGGCGGCCACCTGCATCACCGCCTTCGCGTGGTCGGCGGCCGGGTGGTCCATGCTCTGGTGGGCGGCGCTGACCCCGCAGGAGGCGCTGTAGTCGAAGGTCCCGTAGTGCAGACCGGTGGCCCGCCCCTCGGCGGCCTCGATCATCCGCGCGACGGTGGCCCGGCCGTCGGGGCCGAGGATGGCCTGGGTGGTCTCGATCTGGATCTCGAAGCCGATCCGGCCGACCGGCAGCCCGGCCGAGCGCTCGAAGTCCGCCAGCAGTCGGACCAGCGCGGTGACCTGCTCGGCGTAGGTCACCTTGGGCAGCGTCAGCACCAGCCCCTCGGGCAGGCCCCCGGCGGCCAGCAGGGTGGCCAGGAACAACTCCAGGGTGCGGATGCCGCGGTCGCGGACGGCCGCCTCCATGCACTTGATCCGGATGCCGACGTACGGCGGGGCGCTGCCGTCCGCCACCGCGGCCGCGATCAGCTCGGCGGCCCGGACCGCGGCCGCGTCCTCCTCGGCGTCGGGCCGGGGACCGTAGCCGTCCTCGAAGTCGATCCGGAGGTCCTCGATCGGCTCCCGCTCCAGCTTGGCGCGGACCCGGGCGTGCACGTCGGCGAGCAGCGCGTCGTCCGCCACGGAGAGCGCACCGGCCAGGGCGGCCGGGGTGGCGGCGTGCGTGTCGAAGGCCTCCAGCGCCTGGCGGCCCCAGTCGCGGACGGTGTCGGCGCCGAAGACGTCGGCCGGGACGTAGACGGTGTGCACCGGCTGACGGCTGCCGGAGTCGCCCGGGTAGCGGCGGGCCAGGTCGGCGTCGACCGGCGCGAGCAGTGCGTCCACGGCGGCACGGGCCGCTTCGGAGAACGAGGCTCCGCCCACCGGCCCGGTACCGTCCACCTCGACCTGCGACATCCGTACTCCTCCGTGCCGAACCAGCGCTTCAACAGTTTGTTGAGGCGAAGGTAACCCCGCCGGGGTCGGGCGTCAATGGCCGACCGAGCGGTGGACGGGCGGGCGGGGGCGGCTCCCGGGCGGGTCGGCGGGTCAGTCCCTCCCGGCGGCGGTGTAGCGGTCGCGCAGCTCGGGGAAGAGCTCGGCGACGTCCTTGGGGTGCACCGAACCGTCCGGCCGGGTGCCGGCCACGCCGTACTCCTTGGTCAGCCAGTCGGCCAGGCGCTGCGGGTCGGGCTGGTGCTGGTTGGTGTCGATGTAGCTGACCAGCGCCTCGTAGCAGAGCTCGGGGTCGAGCCGCGACGGCACCGGACGCGGAGCGGAGTCGTCCTGGCGGCCGGGGTCCTGCGCGACGTCCGCCGCCGGGGCGAAGCCCTCCTCCTGCGGGTACTCGGCCTCGTCGGCGTACTCGACCTCCTGGGCGTGACCGGGCTCCGGCGGGAAGTCCGCGTAGCCTGCCTCGTCCGGACCGGCCTGCGGCGCGGCCTGCACGACGGGACGGGCTGCCGGCCGAGCCCCCGGCTGCGGGCCGGATTCGGGGGCGGAGGGCCGCGGCGGCTTGAACCACGGCGAGGCCTGGCCCGGCACCCGGCCGCCCGGGGAGCTGTCCCCCTGGGGTCCCGTGGTCCGCACCGGACGCTCGGTCCAGACGTTCAGCTCCTCCCGGGGCTGCGGCGGAGCCTGCTCCTCCTCCCCGGCCGGCTCCTGGGAGGCCCGAAGTCGCACCGCGGCGAGCTTGGCGAGCATCGGCGCGGCCACCTCGGCGGGCACCGGCGCCACGGCGGGCGCGGTCGCCTCGGACCGGGGCTGCGAGGACTGCGACGGCCGGGGCTGCGACGGCTCGGGTTGCGACGGCTCGGGTTGCGACGGCTGCGACGGCTGCTGGGAGTGCGGCTGCGGCAACTGCTGCGGCCGGGTGCCGCCGGCCGCGGTCGAGGGGATGGCGGCAGCCGGCGTCCGGCTCTCCCGCAACTCGGCGGCCTCGCGGGACTCCTCGTCCAGCCGGTCCAGCACCGCCGGATCCAGCGGCACCCCGTACTTGGCCAGCTTCAACGGCAGCAGCGCCTGGATCGGCGCGGAGCGGCGCCAGCCGCGGCCGTACCGGAAACGCAGCTGCGCCCGGTAGACGAGCCGGTTCTGCTCCAGCCGGACGACCTCGTCGTAGGAGCGCAGCTCCCAGAGCTTCATCCGCCGCCAGAGCCGGAAGGTCGGCACCGGGGACAGCAGCCAGCGCATCAGCCGGACGGACTCCATGTGCCGGTCCGCCGTGATGGCGGCGATCCGGCCGACGGCGTGCCGGGAGGCCTCGACCACGACCACGAAGAGCACCGGGATGACCGCGTGCATGCCCATCCCGAGCGGGTCGCCCCAGGAGGCCGCCGCGTTGAACGCGATGGTGGCGACGGTCAGCAGCCAGGCGGTCTGCCGCAGCAGCGGGAAGGGTATGCGGAGCCAGGTCAGGACGAGGTCCAGTGCGAGCAGCACGACGATGCCCGCGTCGACACCGATCGGGAAGGCGTAGGAGAAGGCGCCGAAGCCCTTCTCGGACGCCAGCTCCCGCACCGCGTTGTACGAACCCGCGAAACCGATGCCCGAGATCAGGCAGGCCCCGGCGGCGACCAGGCCGAGCAGGCTCCGGTGGGCCTTGGTGAGAGGAGGGCGTGCCATAACGTCTATCAACCCCTGGGTATCGGCTGCGGCCGTACGCTGCCTCGGCGGCCGGTTGCCCGTTGTCGGGGCGCCGGACGACTGAGCGGCCTCCGGGCTCGGCCCACCGGAGTTTACTCGTACAGCTGTTTCAGCGTCCTCGCAGCCCAGGGTGTCACTGCCCGCGGCATCCGCCGGGCGCGGGGCGGCCGCCGACCGACCGGGCGGTGTGTCAGGACGTCCGCTCCGACGTCCCGTTGAGATAGGCGAGCACGGCCTGCACCCGGCGGTTGGCGTCGTCCGCGGGGGCGAGGTCGAGCTTGGTGAAGATGTTGGCGATGTGCTTCGCCACCGCACCGTCGCTCACCACCAGCCGGGCCGCGATCGCCGAGTTGGAGCAGCCCTCGGCCATCAGCTCCAGCACCTCCCGCTCGCGGGGCGAGAGCCGCTGGAGCGCTCCGGGGCGGCGGGAGGTGCTCTGCATCAGCTTCGCGATCACGTCCGGGTCCATCGCCGTACCGCCGGCCGCCACCCGGCGGACCGCGTCGATGAACTGGTCGGCGTTGAACACCCGGTCCTTCAGCAGGTAGCCGACGCCACCGGTGCCGTCCGCCAGCAGCTCCCGCGCGTACAGCTGCTGCACGTGCTGCGAGAGGACCAGTACCGGCAGGCCCGGGATCTCCCGGCGGGCCTGGAGCGCGGCCTGCAGGCCCTCGTCGGTGAGCGTCGGCGGCAGCCGGACGTCGACCACGGCGACGTCCGGACGGTGCGTCAGCAGCGCGTCCAGCAGTTCCGGGCCGGTCTCGACCGCCGCCGCGATGGTGAAGCCATGGGCTTCCAGCAGCCGGATCAGGCCTTCGCGAAGGAGGTAGAGGTCCTCGGCGAGGACAACTCGCACGGCAGCTCCAAGGTGATGGTGGTCGGACCGCCCGACGTGCTGTCGATGGCGAGGACACCGTCGAAGGTACCCAATCGCCGCTCGATCCCGCGCAGGCCGGTGCCTCGGGTGGGATCCGCCACGCCGACACCGTCGTCCGTCACCGTGACCCGCAGGGTGCCGGCCCGGTACAGGATGTCCACCCAGACCTGCTCCGCACGCGAGTGCTTGGCGGCATTGGCCATCAGCTCGCAGATGCTGAAGTAGACGGCCGCCTCCACCGGCGCCGGCGGACGGTCCGGAAGGCTCACGCACACCTCGGTCGGCAGCGCGCTGTCCAGCGCCAACGCCCGGACCGCGTCGCCCAGTCCACGCTCGGCGAGGACCGGTGGGTGAATGCCGCGGACGAGGTCGCGGAGCTCCTGGAGCGCCCGGGCCGAGGACTGCCTGGCCTCGGAGAGGAGCTCGCGGGCGGCCACCGGGTCGGTCTCCATCAGGTGCTCGATCGTGCCGAGGGTCATTCCGATCGCGACCAGCCGTGCCTGGGCGCCGTCGTGCAGGTCCCGCTCGATCCGGCGCAGTTCGGCCGCCTGGTCGCCGACCGCGTCCGCCCGGGTCTCGGTCAGCTCCGCCACCCGCTTGGTCAGCTGGGCGTGGGAGGCCCGGCCGTCCTGGTCCAGCACCCGCCGGGCGAGCTCCAGGTACCCGCGCACGGCGTACGGCGCCAGCAGCACGCCGAGTCCCATCAGCAGCAGTCCGAGGGCCACCGAGACCAGCGGAGAGGCACCACCCGGATCGATCGGCCCGTACGTCCGGTAGTCCACCGGCGCGGTCACCGCGTAGCCCGCCCCACCCAGCAGCAGACCGGCCACCGGAAGGGCCAGCACGCCTGCCGCCACCGGGCTGGTCACCAACCAGGCGATCTCCGACCGGGTGGCCGGGTCCCGGGCCGCCCAGTGCAGCAGCTGGGCGAGCCTCGCGACGGCGTGGGACCGGTGGTACGAGTACCCCGTCCACCAGTGACCGCGCTCGTCCCGCTCCAGCACCGGACGGGGGGTGTACTCGACCGGCAGCCGGATCCCGTTCGTCCAGCGGACGAGCTGGCCACGCGTCCGGTTCGCGGTGCGGCGCACCAGCAGGCCGGCGACGGACGAACCCGCGACGGCTGCCGCGACCAGCGCGAGCGGGGTGGCCAGGTAGTAGGGCTCCAGCATCGAGGCGACCGACCCGCCGGCGAAGAACGCCGCCAGGAGCGGCAGGGCCACGGTCGGCGTCGCCCCGAGCACCAGCAGCGCCAGCCGGACCAGGCCCCGGCCGCCCGCCGTGAAGGCGGCCTCGGTCTGGGCGCGCACGCCCGCGCCGCTCGTTCGACTCGCTGCTGTCACGGATGCTCCTGAGGCCGGTACCGATCGTCGTTGTTCCAGTGTCGCCGGATCGCATCCACGCGGCACTGGCCGTCCCACCCCGATTCCGAGGTGGACCTAGCACCACCTCCGGATATCCCCTCCGCCATCCCTTCCGCACCGGTCGGGCTACCGAGGCGGGCCCTTGGAGACCGGGTTCCGGAGCGAATGCCCCGGAAACGCAAAGAACCCCCACCCGGAATCGGGTGGGGGTTCTTCACAATGATTGTTCGGCGGCGTCCTACTCTCCCACAGGGTCCCCCCT
>NZ_JBHVWC010000055.1:0-70720 GCF_042882445.1 Kitasatospora sp. NPDC058218
CCGCTGTTTCTGTTGTTTCTCCGCCCGGGGGGCACCCGGGCCGCCCCCCCCCCGGGGGGGGGGCCCCCCCCCGGGGGGGGGGGGGGGGGGGCGGGGGGGGGGGGGGGCCCCCCCCCCCCCCACGGCCTGAGCACCGGGGTGGTCACGTGTCGTGGCCTTCTTCCGGTGGGCGTCCTGGTTGCCTGCCAGGCTCCGATCAACGAGGTTCGCCCGCCTCACTCCAGCAGGCGTTCCACTTCGTCGGGAACCCATGGGAAGGGGACGTCGGGCCACCGTGCGGCAGCCCGTGTGTCGAGATCGACGGCGAGGACGGCGTCGATGAAGACCTGAGGCGGCCGATAGCCGTGAACGGTGATGTAGTGCGTGATCAGGAACGGAGCGGCGTAGGCGATGCCGGGTTCCCCCGGGATCCGCACTTCCCCGTTCCCTTCGGGAGCCACTTCCTCAGGGCACAGGCCGCAGTCGTGCAAGCCGAGGCAGACGTTCATCCACTGGACCCCCTGGACGGCTTTCAGCTTCTCCACGAAGTGCGTGGGAACCGGCCCGGTCGAGTACGTCCTGCCGGCTTCCAGCCATCCCACGTTCAAGCGGGTGTACACCGGCCGGTACCGGAGCGCGAGGACGCCCGATTCCTCGTCCGTGAACGAGTCGTTGACCTGGTAGTCGTACTCGCTGAGATCTTCGTAGAACACCTGGACATTGTCGCCGATGCTTCCGCCGACACCCGAGGGTCACTTCCTGGCGTTGGTGCGCTTGGTGGGCTCTGCCGTGGTCGGGTCCTCGGGCCAGGGGTGGCGGGGGTAGCGACCCCTCAGATCCGCGCGGACGGCGTGGTAGCCGTTGTGCCAGAAACCCTCCAGGTCGCCGGTGATGGCGGCGGGGCGGCCGGCGGGGGAGAGCAACTGGACGGTGAGCGGTACTCGTCCGCCGGCCAGCGCCGGAGCGGCTTTCCAGCCGAAGAGTTCCTGCAACTTGACGGCCAGTACCGGGCGTTCGGTGCTGTAGTCGACCCGGATCCGCGAGCCGGACGGCACGGTGATGCGTTCGGGGGCCAGCTCGTCGAGGCGGCCGGCCTGCCCGCTCGCCCAGGGGAGCAGGCGTTGCAGGGCGGACGTGGTGTCGATCCGGGCGAGGTCGGCGCGGCGGCGGGCGCGGGAGAGTTCGGGTTCCAGCCACTCCTCGGCGCGTTCGAGGAGGGCCTCGTCGCTGACATCGGGCCAGGGGTCGCCGATCGCCGTGCGGAGGAA
Organism: Kitasatospora sp. NPDC058218; assembly: GCF_042882445.1. Taxonomy (NCBI): domain Bacteria; kingdom Bacillati; phylum Actinomycetota; class Actinomycetes; order Kitasatosporales; family Streptomycetaceae; genus Kitasatospora; species Kitasatospora sp. NPDC058218. The sequence continues at coordinate 1,248 of NZ_JBHVWC010000055.1, forward strand.
GGCGAGGCGTTCGCGAAGGTCGGACGGGAAGGCCAGGAGGGTGCTGACGCCCTCGCGGGTGAGGCCTTCGAGGATGGCGGCGCGGACGAGGGACGGGTCGGGGCGGTCGAGCGGCTTCTCGGCGAGTTCGATGGCGCCGAGGGATTCCACCTGCCGGGCGACGACCTCGCCTCGCCGGGTGTCCCAGTGGACTTCGGCGCGCTTGGTGAGGAGTGGGGCGCCCGCCAGCCGGGCGGTCTCCTCGTTCAGCGCGGCCGCGTGCAGCACCCGCGCGGACGGTGACCCGGCCGGGCGGTCCGCCACCGCGACGGCCAGCCAGGGCACCGCGCCCAGTGCGGTGCCGGGGGCCAGTTCGGCCGCCGTCCCCGAGGCCATCAGATACGGGCTGCGGGCCCCCGGTTCGGGCTTCTCCACCCGGGCCCGGGCGATCCGCTCGGGGAAGGCCAGCGCCACCACCAGGCCGACCGCCGTCGTGTCCGGCAGCGGCGTGGCCGGGGCCTCGTCCACCCCGCGCAGCAGCCGCCGGACCTCCTCGCGCCAGCGGCCCGGGTAGGGGTCGCGGCCGTCCCGGACGGTCCGCAGCACGGCGCCCAGGTCGTCCCCGAGCGCGCGCGGCGGCTCCTCCGACAGCAGGGCCACCACCTCGGCGGCGCGCCGCGAGCCGACCGCCGGGGCGCCGTCCACCAGGGCCCGGGCGAGCCGCGGGTGGAGCCCCGTCCGGGCCAGCCGGACGCCGCGCGCGGTGGCCCGGCCGTCGGCGTCCACCGCGCCGAGCGCCCGCAGGGTCTGCCGGGCGGCGGCCATCGCCCCGGCCGGCGGCCGGTCGGGCAGCGCCAGGCCGGTGGCGTCCGGGTCGCCCCAGCAGGAGGCCTGCAGGGCGAACGGCGTCAGGTCGGCGAGTGCGATCTCGGGGGTCGGGAAGCGGGCGGCGAGGGCGTCCTCGGCCTCCGCCCAGCAGCGGTAGACGGCGCCCGGTGCCTCGCGCCCGGCCCGCCCGGCCCGCTGCCGGGCGGCGGCCAGCGAGGCCCGGACGGTCACCAGGCCGGCCAGGCCGCGCGCGTGGTCGGTGCGCGGCTCGCGGGCCAGGCCGGTGTCGACCACGACGCGCACCCCCGGCACGGTCAGCGAGGACTCGGCGACGGCGGTGGCCAGCACCACCCGGCGGCCGTCGCCCGCCGAGAGCGCCGCGTCCTGCACCGGCTGCGGGGCCCGGCCGTGCAGTTGCAGCACCTGCGCCGGGGCGTCCGCGAGCAGCCCGGCGACCCGGGCGATCTCGCCGACGCCGGGCAGGAAGCAGAGCACGTCGCCCTGGCGCTCGGTCAGCGCCCGCCGGACGGTGGCGGCGACGTGCTCCAGCAGTGCCGGGTCGACCCGGGTGCCGTGCGCCGGGCGGACGGCCCGGGGCGGCGGCGCCCAGACCACCTCGACCGGGTGCGAGACGCCGTGCGCCTCGACGACGGGCGCCGGGCCCCCGCCGTCGCCGAGCAGCTCCGCCCAGGCCGCCGTGTCGGAGGTCGCCGAGGCGCAGACGATCCGCAGTTCGGGCCGCAGCGCCGCCCGGACGTCCAGCAGGAAGGCGAGCGCGGTGTCGGCGTCCAGGTGCCGTTCGTGGCACTCGTCCAGCACCACCACGTCGACGCCGGACAGTTCCTGGTCGCGCTGGAGGCGCTGGAGCAGCACGCCGGTGGTCACCACCTCGACCACCGTCCTCGGCCCGACCCGGCGCTCGCCGCGCACGGTGTGGCCGACCTCGACCCCCACCGTCGAGCCGAGCAGCCAGGCCATCCGCCGGGCCGCCGCCCGCACGGCCAGCCGGCGCGGTTCGGCGACCAGCACCCGGCGGACCGGGCGGGCGCCGTCCTCGGTGAGCAGCCCGGCCAGGGCCAGCGGCACCAGCGTGGTCTTGCCGGTGCCGGGCGGGGCGGCCAGCACGGCGACCCCGCGCTCGTCGAGCGCGTGGTGCAGGGCCGGCAGGGCGGTACGGACGGGCAGTTCGCGCCAGGCGGGGTTCACCCGCACAGTCTCCCCGATCACGGTGGCGCCGTCCGGGGGCCGGGTGCGACGGCGCAGCGGCCCGCCCCCGGCTCAGCCCCGCTCTCCCGGCTCAGCCCCGTTCGGAGACGAAGATCGCCGTGCCCGGGATCAGCCGCCCGCGCAGCGGCGACCAGCCGCCCCACTCCTGGTCGAGCCCGGCCGGCCACTGCGGCTCGACCAGGTCCAGCAGCCGGAACCCGGCGCCGACCAGCTCGCGCACCCGGTCCCCGACGGTGCGGTGGTGCTCGACGTAGGTGGCCCGGCCCTGCTCGTCCTGCTCGACGTAGGGGGTGCGGTCGAAGTACGAGGAGGTGGCGGTCAGCCCCTCGACGCCGGGCTCGTCGGGGAACGCCCAGCGGATCGGGTGGGTCACCGAGAACACCCAGCGCCCGCCGGGCCGCAGCACCCGGTGCACCTCGCGCATCAGTGCGGCGGTGTCGGCGCTGAACGGCACCGCCCCGTACGCCGAGCAGGCCAGGTCGAAGGAGCCGTCGGCGAACGGCAGCACCGCCGCGTCGGCCTGGACCACCGCGACGGGCGCGCCGCCGCGGGACAGGTCGATCCGGCGGGAGTGCTGGAGCTGGCGGTGGGAGATGTCCAGGGCGACCGGCCGGGCGCCCCGCGCGGCCAGCCAGCGCGAGCACTGGGCGGCACCGGCGCCGATCTCCAGGACGCTGCGGCCGGCGACCTCACCGAGCAGCCGGGCGTCCGCCTCGTCCAGGCCCTCCGGGCACCAGGTGAAGCGGTCGTCGCCGAGGAACGCGCCGTGCTCGTCCTGGTACTCGTCGGCGTTGCGGTCCCACCAGTGCCGGCTGGCCCGGCTGCTCTCGTCGGCCTCGGCCTCGCGCCTTAGCGCGTCGTCGCCGTCGTCGTCAAGATCATGCGGGTCGGGCAGGGGGGTGGTGGCCACGGTGATAGAGCCCATCGCGTAGGGTGTGGTCTGCGGAAGCGCCGCTGCCGCGACCCGGCCCGTCAGGGCCCGGATCCAGGCGGTGGCATCCGGGGAAAGGCTTCCTGCGGCCGCCACCATGAGGTGCGCAATCGGAGGATATGGCCTGATCCATACCGGCCTCCACCGTCTTGACGCCCTTGGCGTTGACCGTGCCTGGCCGTCCCCGTATGCTACAAGTTGCGCTGCGGGCCTGCGCGCCTCGGACGGAGCAGGTCGCGCTCGCATCTGTCGAAGACCCCACGGTCGCAAGACGGACACCGGTTTTCTCGCTGTGCGGGAATTTCCGGTGCGCCGTGTTCTTGGCTGTCCGGCTTTCGGTGGGAGCGATACGGGCCCTCCGCGTGGCATTACCTACGACTTCCTGTCCGTACCGGAGCCCTTTTCCTAATGACGAGCCCCACCGACTCCTCCACCAGCACCACCCCGCAGGTCGCGGTCAACGACATCGGCGACGCTGAGGCGTTCCTCGCGGCTATCGACGAGACCATCAAGTACTTCAACGATGGCGACATCGTCGAGGGCATCATCGTGAAGGTCGACCGTGACGAGGTGCTCCTCGACATCGGTTACAAGACCGAGGGTGTCATCCCGTCCCGTGAGCTCTCGATCAAGCACGACGTCGACCCGCACGAGGTCGTCAAGGTCGGCGACGAGATCGAGGCCCTGGTTCTCCAGAAGGAGGACAAGGAGGGTCGTCTGATCCTGTCCAAGAAGCGCGCTCAGTACGAGCGTGCCTGGGGCACGATCGAGAAGATCAAGGAAGAGGACGGGATCGTCACCGGTACCGTCATCGAGGTCGTCAAGGGTGGTCTCATCCTCGACATCGGCCTCCGCGGCTTCCTCCCGGCCTCGCTGGTCGAGATGCGTCGTGTTCGCGACCTCCAGCCCTACGTGGGCAAGGAGCTCGAGGCCAAGATCATCGAGCTGGACAAGAACCGCAACAACGTGGTCCTGTCCCGCCGTGCCTGGCTGGAGCAGACCCAGAGCGAGGTCCGCCAGACCTTCCTCACCACCCTGCAGAAGGGTCAGGTGCGCTCCGGCGTCGTTTCCTCGATCGTCAACTTCGGTGCGTTCGTGGACCTCGGCGGCGTCGACGGTCTGGTTCACGTCTCCGAGCTGTCCTGGAAGCACATCGACCACCCGTCCGAGGTTGTCGAGGTCGGCCAGGAGGTCACCGTCGAGGTTCTCGACGTTGACATGGACCGCGAGCGCGTCTCCCTGTCGCTGAAGGCGACCCAGGAGGACCCGTGGCAGCAGTTCGCCCGTACCCACCAGATCGGCCAGGTCGTTCCGGGTAAGGTCACCAAGCTGGTTCCGTTCGGTGCGTTCGTCCGCGTGGACGAGGGGATCGAGGGTCTGGTCCACATCTCCGAGCTGGCCGAGCGCCACGTGGAGATCCCGGAGCAGGTCGTCCAGGTCGGCGACGAGATCTTCGTCAAGGTCATCGACATCGACCTCGAGCGTCGTCGCATCAGCCTCTCGCTGAAGCAGGCCAACGAGGCCCTCGGTGCCAACCCGGCCGAGGTCGAGTTCGACCCGACCCTGTACGGCATGGCCGCTTCGTACGACGACGCGGGCAACTACATCTACCCCGAGGGCTTCGACCCCGAGGCCAACGACTGGCTCGAGGGCTTCGAGAAGCAGCGCGAGGCGTGGGAGGCCCAGTACGCCGAGGCGCAGTCGCGCTTCGAGTCGCACCAGGCCCAGGTCATCAAGAGCCGTGAGGCCGACGCCGAGGCCGCTGCCGAGGGTGGCGACGCGGTTGCCGCCGCCGCCGGTGGCTCGTACTCCTCCAGCAGCGACGAGGGCTCCGGCGCTCTCGCTTCGGACGAGGCCCTGGCTGCCCTGCGCGAGAAGCTGGCGGGCGGCCAGAGCTGAGCTCTCGCCCCTTGCTAGTGCCCTGCGCATAGCCGCTTGATCGATGAGCCCCACCCGGAATTCCGGGTGGGGCTCATTGTTTTGGGCATTCACTTATATGTTCCTTATCTGACGGATTTTTGTGATAAGGGGCTCATCGGGTGGCTATGGGTGATTCAGGACCAAGGCCCTACCTTGGGATGAGTTGCCCGACGGGTCGCTCACCCCGGCCCCACACGCTAGGCACCCCCCGCACATGCGCCGTAGCACCGCAGTGACACCCCCCGCCCCCACCTCCGCCGGCCGAAGGGTCGACGGGCGCCTCGCCGCCCTCGGCCGGTTCTGCTTCCGGCACCGGCGCTGGGTTCTCGGTCTCTGGGCGGTCGTCCTGGTGGTCGGGGTCCTGATCGGAGGCCGGGTCTTCGAGGGATCCGTGGCCGGTGCCTCCTCGGCCAGTTCCGAGGCCGACCGCGGCGGCGCGGTGGTCACCGCGGCCGATCCGGCCCGGGGCACCGTCACCGCGGTGGTCGACGGCAGGCCCGTCGACGACCGGGGCGTCCGGGACGCCGTCACCCGCGCGACCGCCGAGATCGCCGCACTGCCCGGGGTCTCCTCGGTCACCGACGCCTACGGTCCCGGCCCGGCGGGGGCCGCGCTGCGTTCGGCCGACGGCAACGCCGGCCTGGTCTCGGTCCGGATGGCCGACGACAGCACCGGTGCGCAGACCGACGCCGTCACCCAGCGCCTCGCCGGGATCCAGGCCGACGGGGCGCACGTCACCGTCGGCGGCGACCTCGTGCTGGAGCAGGAGGTCAAGAAGCAGACCGAGAAGGACACCCGGTTCGGCGAGATCGTCACCCTGCCGCTCACCCTGGTCGTCATGGTGCTGGTCTTCGGCGGTCTGGCCGCCGCCAGCCTGCCGGTGATCGGCGCGGTCGCCTCGGTGGGCGGGGCGCTGCTGGCCATGTTCGGGTTCAGCAAGATCATGGACATCGACACCAGCGTGCTGCCGATCGCCACCGTGCTGGGGCTCGGCCTCTCGATCGACTACGCGCTGCTCATGGTGAATCGTTTCCGCGAGGAACGCGGCCACGGAGCGGGCATCGCCGCCGCCGTCGAACGGACCGCCGCCACCGCCGGCCGGACCGTCGCCTTCTCCGGGCTGACCGTCGCGGTGGCGCTCTCCGGCCTCTTCGTCTTCACCAGCCCGGTGCTCGGCGCGGTCGCCGCCGCCGGGGTGAGCGTGGTGGTGATCGCCGTCGCCGCCGCGCTGACCCTGATCCCCGCGCTGCTCGGCTTCGCCGGGAGCCGGATCAAGGCGCCCGCCGCGCCCGTTCCCGACGAGGGCTTCTTCAGCCGCACCGTCCGCCGGGTGCGCAAGCGGGCCGTCCCCGTCGCGCTCGCCTGCACCGCGCTGCTGATGGCCGCCGGGGCGCCGTTCCTGCACGCCGACATGCGCACCTCCGGCGCCGCCGTGCTGCCCGCCTCCTCGGCCGGCCGGCAGGTGGCCGAGACCGTCGACCAGCGCTTCCCGCAGGCCTCGCAGGCGCCGATCACCGTGGTCGTCGAGGGCGGCGCGCCAATGGCCCAGGCGTACGCGGACGACGTGGTCGCCAAGCTGCCGGGTGTCGACGGCGTCCGGGCGGTGACGCCGGTCGGCGACAAGCTCTCCACCATCGACGTGCTGGTGCACGGCGACCCCCAGGGCGGCGAGGCCAAGCAGGTGGTCAAGGAGCTGCGCGCCGACCGGGGCGGGCTCACCACCTACGTGACCGGCGGGGCCGCCTCGGTGGTCGACTTCCAGCACGAACTGCTCACCCGGGGGCCGATCGCGCTCGGCCTGGTGGCGCTCGGCACGCTGGTGCTGCTCTTCCTGATGACCGGCTCGGTGGTGATGCCGGTCAAGGCCCTGCTGATGAACCTGCTCTCCCTGGGCGCCTCGCTGGGCGCGCTCACCCTGGTCTTCCAGGACGGCTGGTTCAGCGGACTGCTCGGCTTCAGCCCCACCGGCGGGCTGGAGACGTTCATACCGGTCCTGGTCTTCGCCTTCGCGTTCGGCCTGTCGATGGACTACGAGGTGTTCCTGCTCGCCCGGATCAAGGAGCTGCGGGACAAGGGGCACAGCTGTACCCGGGCCGTCGAACTGGGCGTCCAGCGAAGCGGGAAGATCATCACCTCGGCGGCCCTGCTGATGGTGATCGTCTTCGCCGGGTTCGCGCTCGGGGACATGTTGATGGTCAAGCAGATGGGCATCGCGCTGGCCGTCGCCGTGGCGGTGGACGCCACCCTGGTCCGCTGTCTGCTCGTCCCCGCCGCGATGAGCCTCTTCGGCGAGTTCAACTGGTGGGCCCCGGCCCCGCTGCGCCGGCTGCACCGGAGGTTCGGCCTGAGCGAGCACGTCGAACTGCCGACCATCGAGCCGGCCGTGCTGCCGGTGCCGCGGGCACCGGTGCACGACCTGGCGGGCGCCCGGGCGGGCGCGAGCGGCTGAGGCCCCGGCCGGCCCGGCGGCCACGACCGCGGTGACCGGCCGGGTCGGTGCCCGCCGGTCCGGCTCAGCCGGGCTGCCGGAGCAGGGCGAGCCGGCTGGCGGTGCGGTCGAGGTCGCGCAGCAGACCGGAGTCGGCGGGCAGCCCGGCCAGCGGGTCGGCACCGATCAGCACCAGGCGGGTGTCGCGGTCGCAGCAGACGTCGACCAGGTTGGCGAAGCGCTGCCGGGCGTCGGGGGAGGCGTCGGCCAGCGGCGGCACCCCGTCCAGGACGAGGGTGGGGAAGCGCTCGGCCAGCACCAGGTAGTCCGGTACGGCGGTGCGGCCCTCGCACAGCTCGTCGAAGCCGAACCAGACCAGGGCGTCGCGGACCGCCCGGGCCGGCAGCTCGCGGTGGTGCGCCGCCACCGGGCCGGCCTCCTCGGGCCGGGGCGGGGTGAGGCCGGCGGCCTCCTCCGTTCCGGCGGCCAGCCGGGCCCCCAGGGTGAAGCGCTGTCGCGCGTCCTCCGATCGCGGCTGCCGCCGGAAGTCCACCGCCCCGGAGACGTCCAGGACGTCCATCCGCTCCTCGATCAGCCTGATCGTCGGCTCGAAGAGGTGGTGGTAGAGCGGGTTGGGCATCAGCCCGGCGGGCGCGTAGTTGGAGGTGGTGACCAGGGTGATCCGGCGGTTCAGCAGGGTGGTGAAGAGCCGGGCGACCAGCATGGCGTCACCCGCGTCGTGGGCGTGGAACTCGTCGAAGACGAGGAGCCGGCAGTCGCCGAGCAGCTCGTCGACGGCCCGGTCGACCGCCGAGCCCTCCCGGTGGGCGGGCGACTCCTGCGCGACGCCCTCGTGCAGCCGGCGGAAGAAGTCGTGGAAGTGCAGCCGCCGTTTGCGGGGGGTGGGCAGGCCGTCGAGGAAGGTGTCCACCAGCCAGCTCTTGCCGCGGCCGACCGGACCCCAGAGGTAGAGGTGGCGCGGCGGCCGCCGCAGTCGCCAGGCCGGGTGGGCCAGCTCGCCCGCGAGCCGGCTGAGCCGCTCGACGGGCGGCTGCTGCGCGGGGTCGAGTGTGAATCCGCGCTGCTCGGCGGTCCGGTGGAAGTGGCCGCGCATGGCCTCGTACTGTTTCTGCGCCCTGTCCGTCACGGGTTGGGACCCTAGCAGGGCGTCAGAATCGGCCCGGACCTGGGGAGTTGTCGCGCGCGGCCGGCGCCCCGGCCGGTTCGTGCCGTCAGGGCAGGCGGCGCAGCAGGGCTACGCCGCGGCGGAGGGTCTCCTGCTCCTCGGGGGTGAGGCGGGCCTCGATGGCGGCGGCGATCCGGGCCTCGCGGCGGGCTCGTTGCTCGGTCAGGGCGGCGCGGCCGGTCTCGGTGGGGGCGATCAGGAGTTTGCGGCCGTCCGTGGCGTGCGGTTCCTGGGTGACCAGGCCGGCCGCGGTGAGCAGGGCGACGGTGCGGGCCATCGACTGGTGGCGGACGCGCTGGCGGGTGGCCAGTTCGCTGACGGTGAGGGCGCGCCCGTCACGGATCAGCAGGCCGAGGACGCCGGCCTGGTTCTGCGGGAGGGTGTCGCCGGGACGGATCGCGCGGACCAGGTCGCCGACGGCGGCGCGGAGGTCGGCGGCGAGTTCGAGGGTCTCCGGGTGCGGGACGGGGTCGGTGTCGCCGGTGCTGTGGGTGTCGCTGCTCATGGGAGAAGCCTATCGCCATGATGTACAGCTGAACTGCACAGGCTTGCTGTATTGTTTCCCCATGCGAATCACCAAGTTCGGACATGCCTGCGTTCGTCTGGAGCACGGCGACACCACCGTCGTCGTCGACCCCGGGATGTTCACCGACCCCGCCGCCTTCACCGGCGCGGACGCGGTGCTGATCACCCACGAGCACGTCGACCACTTCGAGGAGGCCCGGCTGCGCGCCGCGCTGGCGGCCGACCCGGCGCTGCGGGTCTGGGCCAACAGCGCGGTCGCCGCACAACTGGACGGCGTCGCGCAGCGGGTCGCGGTGGTCGGGGAGGGCGACGCCTTCGAGATCGGCGGGATCGATGTCTCCGTGCACGGCGAGTGGCACGCGGTGATCCACCCGGACATCCCGCGGGTGAAGAACATCGGCTTCCTCTTCGACGGCCGGCTCTTCCACCCCGGCGACGCGCTCACCGTGCCGCCGCACGTGGTGGAGACGCTGCTGCTGCCGATCGCCGGGCCGTGGGCCAAGGTGTCCGAGCTGATCGACTACGTCCGGGAGGCGGGCCCGCGCCGGGCGCTGCCGATCCACGACGCGGTGCTCAGCCCGGCGGGCCTGGCGGTCCACACCCGCCTGGTCGGCCCCGGTGGCCCCGGGACGGGCGCCGAGCTGCGGACCCTGGGGGAGGGCGAGAGCCTCGACCTGGACTGAGCCCGGTCGGGGCCGGGCGGGGCTGACCGCGACCTGGCCGCGCCGGTAGCCTGACGCCATGCTGAAGATCGGACTGACGGGCGGCATCGGCGCGGGCAAGAGCGAGGTGTCGCGGCTGCTCGCCGCCCACGGCGCCGTGATCGTGGACTCGGACGTGATCGCCCGCGAGGTGGTCGCGCCCGGTACGGACGGCCTCAGGGCCGTGGTGGCCGAGTTCGGCGAGGGCGTGCTGCGGCCGGACGGTTCGCTGGACCGGCCCGCGCTCGGTGCCGTGGTCTTCGCCGACCCCGAGCGGCTGCGGGCGCTGAACGGGATCGTCCACCCGCTGGTCCGGGCCCGCTCCGCCGAGCTGGAGGCGGCCGCGGCCCCGGACGCGGTGGTGGTGCACGACGTCCCGCTGCTGGCCGAGAACGGTCTCGCCCCGCTGTACGACCTGGTGCTGGTGGTCGACGCCGAGGACGAGGTGCGGATCGACCGGCTGGTCCGGCTGCGCGGGATGACCGAGCAGGAGGCCCGGGCCCGGATGGCCGCGCAGGCCACCCGGGCCGACCGGCTGGCCGTCGCGGGCCTCGTGATCGACAACAGCGGCCCGCTGGAGGCGCTGGCCCCCCGGGTCGACGAGGTCTGGGACGAGCTGAAGTCCCGTCAGGGCTGACCTGGCCAGAGCCCCGGTGCAGCGGCGATCATGGGCGGATGACTGATCAGACAGCATCCGAACCGTCGGCCGTGGTGCGCCTCGCCGACTACACCAGGGCCGACGTCGAGGAGATCCTCGGTGTCGGCGACGACCCCTTCGGCGTCGCGTACGCCGGTCTGAGCTGGTTGCCCAAGGACGTCCACTTCGGTGTCCGTGGGGCGAGCGGTCGACTGGTCGCCCACACCGGCCTCCTGCGGTTGCCGCTCACCGTGGGCGGCGTCGACCTGGACGTGATGGGCGTCGGCGGGGTGGCCGTCTCCGCCGAGACCCGGGGCCGCGGCCTGGCGCGTACGGTGGTCGGCGCGGCCCTGGACCACGCGCGCACGCTCGGCCCGCGGTACGCGCTGCTGTTCTGCCGCCCGCCGCTGGTCGCGCTCTACCGGCGGCTCGGCTTCCGGGAGGTGGCCGGGGACGTGCACGTGGAGCAGCCCGAGGGGCGGGTGGTGGTCATGCCGCTGCGGACGATGTGGGCGCCGCTGCACGAGGGCGCCGCCTGGCCCGAAGGGCCGGTGCGGCTGCGCTCGCTCCCGATGTGAGTCGGGCGGCGGTCACTCCGGCCAGGCGGAGTTCTCGATCACGTCGACGAAGTCGGTCCGCTCGAACCCCGGCTCGAACCTGGCCAGGACGTCCGCCTTGACGTTGCCGAAGGCGCTCTCCGGCTTGGGCGCGATGCCCTCGTGGAAGGCGCGCAGGATGGCGCGCTTGAAGCCCGGCCGGGGGTGGGCGGCGGCCACCGCGTCCCGGGCCGCGTCGGTGACGTCGTGGTAGCCGATGCCGAGCACGTCCAGCTCCACGCCGGCCGTGGTGAGGGCGATCTCCGGCTCCAGGTACTCCGGGATGCCGGGCGTCGTGTGCAGGGCGACGGCCTGCCAGACCAGGCGGATCCGCTGCTCCGGTACCCGGTGGGCGCGGAGGAACGCGGCGGCGGCCTCGGCGCCGTCGATCTCGAACCGCCGCCCGGAGGTCCGGTGTTCGGGGGCGAGGCCGAGGTCGTGGAACATCGCGGCCAGGTAGAGCAGTTCGGCGTCGAAGGCGAGGCCGCGGCGCTGCCCCTGGAGGGCGCCGAAGAGGTAGACCCTGCGCGAGTGGTGGTAGAGCAGCTCGGTGGAGGTGTCCCGGACCAGCTCGGTGGCCTCGGCGGCGAGGCTGCTGTCGGGGATCCTCACCCCGGCGATATCGGTGGTCATGCGCGTGCTCCTTCGGTGGTGGTGTCCCGGGCGTTCGCGTGCTCGACCGCGGCCGTGGCGAGGGCGCGGAGGACGGGGTGGGCGAGGGTGCCGTCGCCGGCCAGCTCCGGCTGGAACAGCGTGGCGAGGAAGAACGGGTGGCCGGGGAGTTCGAGCACCCGGAGATCTCCCTCGTCGTCCACGCCGCTGAACCGCAGCCCGTGCTCGCGCAGTCGGTCCAGGTAGGCGGCGTTCAGCCCGTACGCGCAGTGGTACCGCTCCAGCGTGCGGGTCGTCCCGAGGACGCGCTCGGCGAGCGACCCGGGGGCGATCTCCACCGCGCCCTCGTGCCCGACCAGCGAGCAGCTGAGCGGCACGATCACCAGGTCGTCCTCCGCCGGGTGGCTCTCGCCGTGCGCGGCGCCGCCGATCCCGCAGACGTCGCGGGCGTACTCCAGCACCGCGTGCTGGAAACCGGCGCAGGTGCCGAGGAACGGGATGCCGCGCTCGCGGGCGGTGCGGACGGCGGCCACGGCGCCCGCCTCGCTGCGGTACGGGCTGCCCGGGAGCAGCCAGATCGCGTCGAAGCCGTCGAGGGCGCCGGGTGCCCCGGCGTCCTCGGTGGGGATCCAGTAGGCGTCCAGCACGAGCTGGTCGCGGGTGGCGAGGGCGTCGAGCAGACCGGGGATGCGGGCGTGCGAGCGGACGGCGGGGGAACGGTCGCCGACGAGGGCGACGCGCGGGGTCGGGTAGGTCATGCGGCTATCCTGACCCCGCGTTGGGCATCAGCGCCAACGATGATTTCTGACCCTTCGATCAGAGGATCTGATACTCGTGGATCCGCAGCAGCTGCGCACCTTCGTCACCGTGGTCCGCCTCGGATCCTTCTCCGAAGCGGCCCGCGACCTCGGCTACACCCAGTCCGCGGTCTCGCAGCAGATCGCGGCCCTGGAGGCGGACCTCGGCACCGGCCTGCTGCTGCGCCGCCCGGTCGGCCCGACCGAGGCCGGCGCGCGGCTGCTGGAGCACGCCGGGCCGCTGCTCGTCCGGCTGGACGCGGCGCGCGCCGACGTCGCCCGCCTGGCCGGCGCCCCCAGCGCCCGTCTGGCGGTCGGCGCCACCCCGCTGGCAGTCGGCGCGGCGCTCGGGCGCGCGCTGGGAGACGTGCGCCGGGCCCACCCCCGGGTCGACCTCGTGGTCCGGGTGGTGGCGCAGCAGGCACTGCCCGCACTGATCGCCACGGGCGAGGTGGACCTCGCCCTGATCGACGGTCTCGCCGCCCCCAGCGACCCGCTGCCGCTGCCGGACGTCGGCCCGCTGAGCACGGTGGCGGTGGACGAGCAGCCGGTGGCCGTCGCACTCCCCGCCGGCCACCCGCTGGCCGGCCACCGGGGCCTGGCGCTGGCCGACCTCTCCGCCGCCCGCTGGCTGGAGGCCCCCGACCTCGCGCCCACCGCCGACCGGCTGCGTGCCGCCACCGGCGTCGACGGCTTCCGGCCCGCCGTCCGCTACCTGGGCACCGATGTGCGGGGGCTGCTCGCGCTGGTCGCGGCCGGGCACGGGCCGGCGGTGCTGCCCGCGGCGGTGGCGGCGGGTGCGCCGGGCGTGGTCGCCGTTCCGGTCCGGGAGCCGCGGCTGGTCCACCGGACGGAACTGGTGCACGGCAGCCTGCCGGAGGGCCCGGCGGCGCTGCTGGCCGGGTTGCTGGGCGGCTGACGGCCGGTCGGGCGCCCGTCGGGCCCTCGGCCGCCGGCCCCGGGACGCCCCGGGACCGGCCGGCTCCCTGGTTCAGCCGGCTCCCTGGTTCAGCCGACGATCGGCGCGCCGGCGCAGCAGGGCCCGTCGAGCTGGTAGCAGACGTAGTCCAAGCAGCCTAGGCAGATCGAGAGGTTCTCCAGCCGCCAGCGCTCGCCGTGGCAGGAGCAGTGCGCCCGCTCGCTCAGCACGGCGTTCCAGCCGGCCGCGCCGCCGATCGCCCGGTGGGCGCTCGCCACGTACGCCGTGGTGGCCGCATCGTGCTCCCGGCTGCCGCGGGAGGTCTGCAGGTGCCAGCAGTACAGGGCGAAGAACGGTCTGCCGGTCACCAGCAGGCCCGGGTCGCGGCCGTCGGCCTCCCAGGCCCGGACCAGTTCGCCGACCCGGTCGGCGAACGGTGTTCCGGCGGTGCGCAGCAGTGAATGAGCCTGCGCCGAAGCCGAGTTCATCATCTGATCATCAGTCATGCCTCACCCCTTCGGCGCCCACCGTAGGCCATCGGCGACCGGGGCCGGCCGGCGGGTGGGCCACGGCCCGTCCGGCGCCCGGACGGGGTACCCCGCGCAGTGGCGTGAACGGCTGGGTGGCACAGAACCCGTCCTTCGCCGGCTGCGCCGCCGTCCAGGCCCACCTGCCGGCCGACCGGATCGCCATCGCCGTCACCACGAGCAGGGAGTGCGACGCCCCCGAGGGCAGCGACTCCGACGCCGTCAGCAAGCGCATCGCGGCGGCCCCGGCCCCCGACCACCCGCTGGGCCGAGCGCGGCTGCCGCCGCGTGCCCCGGTTTCGGGTCCGGCTACCCTGGGCCCGGAACCGAACGGGTGGAGGTGGGGGGCATGACGCCCTTGCGCAGGGCTGTCCTGGCGGCGGCCGCCGCGCCGCTACTGGCGTTGACGGCGTGCCAGAGCGGTGGCGGGGGTACCGGGGAGCCCACGGCCAGTGCCACGGCGGCCACCGGGTCGCCGACGACCGCAGTGCGGTTCCCGGAGAAGGTGCTCCTCGACGCGCTGCCCTCCGCCGCCGAGGCCAAGGGGCTGGTGCTCTCGGTGAGCACGCACACGGGGACGCCGGACGAGCGCTGCGTCCTGGTCGCCGTCGGCGCGGACGGCGCGGCGGCGAAGCTGCGCAGCTTCGCCGTCGACAACGGGCTCGCCAAGCCGCCGACCGACTTCCTCGGCTGTGCGGCCCCGGCCGGCTTCACCGCCGGCTTCGCCGGCATGGTCGGCACCGCGCAGGACGGGGCCCACCCCGGCGAGCCGCACGTCTCCGTGCTCGGCCAGGGCGGCCCCACCGACCTCAAGGACATCTCCGGTCTGCCGGCCGCCGGCGCGGGCGTCCGCCAGAGCGCCCCGGTCGTCGACCCGGTCAGCGGCGAGGTCGTGCACTGGTCCGAGTCGAGCGGTCCGGTGGCCGACGGGCGCCTGCGGGCCGTCCGGCCGGACGGCACCGGTGAGCACCCGGTGGAGGGGATCGGCGTACGGGCCCCCGAGGCGCTCGCCTTCCTCGGCGGCCGGGTGGTCTCCGCGCAGGTGGCGAAGCGGGCGGTGGCCAGCGCCGACGGCTCGCTGACCGTCGCCGCGGACGAGCAGCGGAGCGTCCGCGTCGGCCCGGTGGCCACGCTCGCCGCCAACCCGGTCGCGGAGGTGAGCGGCGGATCGCTCAGCCCCAAGGCGCTGGTGGGTGACCGTCAGGTCCTCAGCGCCGACGGGCGGGAACTCGCGCTCGCCACGGTGGACACCGCCGACCCGGCCCACCCGCGCATCGCGCTCAAGCCGCTCGCCACCATCCCCGAGCAGCTGTGGGGGGCCGCCGTCCAGGAGGAGGCGTTCGTGGTGGACCGTGCCGGCAACGCGGCGTACACCACGATCCAGCACGGCACGGAGAACCAGGGGAGCCGGGTGCTGGTCCTGAAGGTCGACCTCGCCACCGGCGCGGTGAGCGCGGTGGCGACGCTGCTGACCGACGGCGGGCGCGTGATGCCGCTCGCCTTCGTGGCGTAGCGGCGCGGGCGGCGCAGGGGCGCGGCGGTCGGAGGTCCCGGCCGCCGCGCCCCGCTGTTCGGGCCGCCTCGCTCGGGCCCGCCCGGGTCCCTCGGTCAGGCCACCTCGCCGGCCACGCCGGAGCGACCCCGGGGTACGCCCACGACGGTGACGACGGTCTGCCGGCGGCTCTCCTCGCCGAGGACGCCGGCGAGGGCGTCGTAGGTGGCGGCGATGAGGCGGGCGGGCGCGTCCGGGACGGCCTCCAGGTGGAAGGCGGCCTCGCGCATGCTGAAGGTGACCTCCGGGGCGTCCTGGTCGGTCACCACGCCGCCGCTGCCCCGGCGGTTCTGCGGGACGCCGATCAGCTCCACGCCGACGAGCGGCCGGATGCCCTCGCCGAAGACGGCGGCGACGGCGTCGGTGAGGGCGCCGATCAGCCGGGGTTCGATGGTCCCGTCGAGGGCTTCCTCGCGGATGTGCAGGCTGTAGTGCGGCATGGTGGAGCTCCGTTCGGATCGGTTCGTACCATGGACGTGCATTCGCTTTGCACGTAAAGCATCTTTGATAGCAAAGATATAGGGAGAGGGGTGCGCGATGTCAACGCCGAAGGCGGGCGCGGACGGCGACGAGCGGGGGGTCGACGACGCGGTCCGGGCACTGCTGCTGCTCATGCCGCGGATGGTCGGCCGGGTGAAGAGGATTCCGCTGCCCGAGGCACTGCGGTCCTTCGACCTCGCGCCCCGGCACCTGTCGCTGCTCTCCTACCTGCTCTTCGACGGCCCGATGACCGTCAACGAGCTGGCCGGCCGCCTGGAGGTCGCGCCCACCACGGTGAGCCTGATGGTCGGCGAGCTGAACCGCCAGGGGATCCTGGAACGGCGTGAGGACGAGGCCGACCGCCGCCGCCGGATCATCGCCATCGCCCCGGACCAGCAGCCCGCCATCGCCGGCTGGCTCGCCCCGGGGGCGGCCGCCTGGCGCACGGCGCTGACCCCCCTGACCCCGGAGCAGCGACGGATGTTCGTGGACACCCTCCTCGCGTACGAGGCCGCGGTCACGGCGGACGGGCGGTAGGTCCGGTCGGTCCCGTGCCGGTCGGTCCCGTTGCCGGGTGCGCGGGACCGACCGGACCGCCGTGGCCGCCCCGGGCTACCGGCGGGGGCGGCGGTCCCGGCGCGGCGCCAGGCCGAGCGCGAGGGCCTGCCGGCCGGCGCCGCCGAACGCGAGCGCGAGCACGAACCGGAGGGCGCCCGGGAGGCGCCGCCGACGGTCCGGCCCGGGAGCCATCCTCCTCGCCAACTCGCCCTCCCAGTCGGGCCGCAGGCGGAGCCAGGCCGCGCCGGGCAGCTGCGGGCGGACCAGCACGGTCAGGAGGGCGCCGGGCAGCCGCCGCAGGGCGTTGCGGACCGCCGCGGTGGCGAGTTCGAGGAGTACGGCGGCCACCAGTGCGGCCACCAGCGCGGTGCGCCAGCCGACCAGGTCCTCGCCGAGGAGGACGGCGTGCGGCCGGTGCGGGGACAGGGACAGGGACAGGGGCAGGAGTGTGGAGTCGTCCATGCTCCTTCGACGTGGTCGGGTCGGCTCGCCTTGCAGGTGCAAGAAATCGCGGCCCGGCCCCGTCATGGGGGTGAGGGGTGGCGTTGGATCACCCTCGCGAAGTCCAACGGAAGGACGCCCATGGCGAAGTCGGAAGGGACGGGCGCGACCGGCTCGTCCTCGTCGGCGCCGATGAGCGAGGCGCGGCTCAAGGAACTGGTCCGCGAGCTCCAGCCGCGTCTGGTGACCAGTCTCCGCGAGATCACACCCGACGAACAGGTCGCCGAGAACATCGCGGCAAGGACCTGCATGGTCGTCATCAACGAGGTGCGCAAGGGGACGGTGTTCCACAAGCCGGTGATCGCCTACGCCACCACCGTGGCACGGCGGATGGCCATCGACCACTGGCGGTCGGCCGCCGTTCGCCGCGAGGAACCGGTCGCGGTGGTCCCCGAGGGGAGCCGGCACGCGGCGGCCCGGGAGCCCGACCCGGACGCCGCCAACCCCGGTGCGCGCCTGGAGTTCGAGGAGCTGTTGCTGATCGTCCGGAAGGAGATCGGCGACGACCGGCGGGCCAGGATCTGGGAACTGCGCCACATCTGGCTGTGGACGGGGGCGGAGATCGCCGAGGCGCTCCGGATCTCCGCGTCCACCGTCTCGCGCGAGTTGAGGCGGGCGGACGAGAAGGCCCGCGGCGCACCGATCCCGCTGCCCCGCAGGGAGAGTTGACCTGCCGGCTCGCTCGCCCGCTGACCCGCGTCCAGGGTCCGCGGCCCGGCCCGCCGGCCGGCCCGCGGACCCAAGTCGGGGCCAGAGCCTCGAAGACCGGCACCTGCGTGCTCGCGTGCGGGAATGCGCGAGCACGCAGGTGCCGGTAGCCGGTAGCGATATCTGGGAAGGGAAGCACACATGCAGGACTTCGCGCCGCTGCGGGGGAAGCGGCCGCTGGACCGGCGGGGGGAGGAGGGGACCGACGTGCTCGATGACTGGGACGCGCTCTACGCCAGGCTGTCCACCGGTGCCGACGCCCTCGGCGATCCCCTCGGGGAGCAGGTCGGGGACCTCTCGATGTGGGACGTGCCGTGGTCCGCCACGGAGACGGGAGGGCCCCTGTGACCGCCGTCCACCGACGAACGCCCCTGGGTCCGCAGTGGCTCGGGGGCCCCCTGGGGCTCCTGACCGCCTCGGCGGAGCGTGCTGCCCCGGCCCCGGCGTCGAGGCGGTAGGCCGACGTGGCCTGTCGCCAACGGGGGTCGGCGACAGGCCACTTGGGTGTAGGGCGGGGTATCGGCCCGCCTACCGGGCCGGGCGTCGGAACAGTGCGCTCAGCAGCACCGGGATGCCGAAGAGCGGTGAGTCCGGGCCCTGGGGCTCCATCGGGCGGATCTCGATCTCGGTGAACTCCGAGAACAGGTACCGAAGTTCGTCGGGCGTGTAGGCGAGGCCGCCGTCGAGCCGGCCGTTGCGGTAGAGCTCCTCGTCGGGGAGCTCGGAGCCCATGGCACCGGCCGCGAAGGCGTTCACGACGAGGTGGCCGCCGGGCTTCAACACGCGGTCCAGGAGGGCGAGGTAGCTGATCCGCCGATGCGGCGGGAGGTGGTGCAGGCAGCCGGAGTCGTACACCACGTCGTACTGCCCGGGCGGGAGTTCGACGTCGAAGATGGTGCCGCGGTGGAAGCGGACGTCGACGGCGGCCTCGCGGGCCCGCTCCTCGGCCCAGGCGACGGCGGTGGGGGAGAGGTCGACGGCGTCCACCTCGAAGCCGCGCGAGGCGAGGTGGATGGCGTTGCGTCCGGGGCCGGCGCCGAGGTCGAGGGCGCGGCCGGGGGTGAGCAGGCCGCGGTCCAGGTAGGAGACCAGGTTCTCGTCGGGCTTGGGGACGAAGAAGGGGCGCTGCGCGGAACGGTCCGCGTAGAACTGGTCCCACCAGTCGGCGGCGTCCTCCGTCCACCGGTCGGCGTCGGGGAGGAAGAGCCGGTCCAGCATGCGCAGGACGTCTTCGGTGGTGCGGATGTCGCGGTGCAATCGAGTCCTCTCCGCGGGCGGACGCCAAGCCGTCCGCGCTCCCCTGAATTCTAGTCGTCACAGGGGGGAAAGTCGCTGGTCAGAGGCTATTTGACGAGTCGGCCGGGGGTGGGCCGGAAGCCCGCGGGGGTGGCGTCCGCGCCCTGTCGGACTGCCCCCGGCCCCACCCCTTCGGCCCCGGTGCGTCCGCCCGGCGGCGGGGCCTCCGGGGGCCGTCGGGCGGGCGTTCGGGGGGTCGGCGGGAGGCGGCGTTCCCCAGCAGGAGGTAAAGCTTTCCGGGCCGTCACGGAGCGGCGGCCGCGCCGCCGACGGCGTGGCCGATCGCGGTGGCGACGTCCTCGGCGACCAGGGTGGGCCGGTACGCGTCCTGAGCCCACGGCCGGCCGGCCGACACCCAGACGCTGCGCAGACCGAGCGCGTGCGCGCCCGCGATGTCGGCGTGCGCCGAGTCGCCGACCATCCAGGCGCCGGCGAGGGGGTGCCCGACCGCCTCGGCCGCGGCGCGGAAGATCTCCGGCCCGGGCTTCTTGTGGCCGACGGCCTCGGAGACCACCCAGCCCTCGACGATCCGGTCGAGCCCGGTGCGCCGGATCTTCGTCTCCTGTTGCACGGTGGCGCCGTTGGTGACGATGACGCACGTCCAGCCGTCGGCCCGCGCCCGGGTCAGGGCCAGGCGGGTGGACTCGGCCAGCGCCACGAGATCGGCGCCGCCGTTGTCGAGCAGGGCGTCGACGGCGCCCGCGGGCGCCGAACTCCCGTACCGGTCGGCGATGGCGGCGGCCATCCGGTCGTTCGGCGTGTACCCGCTCGCGTCGAGTTCCGCGATCCAGCCGAGGTCCGCGGCGGGCAGACGGTGCTCGGCGAGGAACGTCCGGACGGAGGCCAGGAAGGCGGTGTCGCGGTCGATCAGGGTGTTGTCGAGATCCAGCATCAGCAGCGGCATGAGCGGCAGTAGATCACAGCGGGTGTCCGCACCCGCCTGGCCGGCCGGGCCCCTGCCCGCGCCGAGTGTCAGCGGTGGTGGGGGAGTTCACCGGTGTGGAGCGCGGTGAGGAAGGACCGCCAGGCGTCGGTGGTGAAGGCGAGGGCGGGGCCGTGCGGGTCCTTGCTGTCCCGGACCGGCACGGCGCCGGGAACACCGTCGGCGACCTCGACGCAGTTCCCGCCCTCGCCGCCGCTGAAGCTGCTCTTGCGCCACGTCAGGTCAGCTGTCATCTCGGTACCCCTCTGCTGCTAGTTCGCTCATCCAGGACAGCGAATCCTCGGGACTCAGCGCAGATTCCGCAAGCTGGTCGAAGACAAACTCATGACGGGCGATATCCGACTCCTTCTCGATGTACAGGCTGCTCGTCAGAGCTTCGGCGTAGACGATCTGGCCCGGAACATCAGAGAAGGAGAGAATGTGGAAGGCCATGCTCATCGCCGGATGGGCCCCGGCGGCGAACGGCAGGACCTGGATCACGACCGTCGGTCTCTGGGCGAGTTCGACGAGATGGGCCAGCTGCCCGCGCATCACCTCGGGCCCGCCGACCGCTCGGCGCAGCACGGCCTCGTTGAGGACCGCCCGTACCGAGGGCGGGGTCGGGCGGGTGAAGATCTCCTGCCGCTGCATGCGCAGCCCGGCCCGTCGGGCGACGAGGGGTTCGGTGTCCGCCCGGTGCCCCGAAAGCGAGCTGCGGAACGTGGCCCGCGCGTAGTCGGCGGTCTGGAAGATCCCGGGGACCAACTCGGCCTCGTAGGCGCGGATGAGCGCGGCGTCGGCCTCCAGCCCGACATAGGTCTGGAACCAGTCGGGGAGGGCGTCCCCGTAGTCGTGCCACCAACCCCGTTGGGTGCTGCGGCGGGTCAGTGAGATGAACTGCCGCCGCTCGAACTCGTCGCTGACTCCGTACAGTTCGAGCAGTGCGCGGACGTCCGACTCCTTCAGGGTGGTCTGGCCCGACTCTATTCGGGAGACCTTTGCCGCGCTGAATCCGAGGGTGTCGGCGACGGCCTTCGCCTGGAGCCCGGTCTGCTCGCGCAGGCGGCGAAACTCGGAGCCGAGCCTACGCCGGAGCACGGTCGGGCTGTCCACTCTGGCCGCTCCTTGTCAGTTGACGTCGAGTCACAGTCTGCCACCTCCTCTCGTGATCACAAGAGTCTTACCAGCTCAGGCAATTCCATGAGTGCGTACGTGCACGATGTCGGGACGGAGGCATTGCGAGCGGGCGCGATTGCGACGGTTCTCCGAACGGTCAGGGCGACCGGACGCCGGGCATTCCGGGGGCCGCCTCAGCGGTGGTCGTCGGCCTTTCCGGCGGCGCGGAGGCCTCCGGCGACCGCCGCGCCGAGGAAGAGCACGAACACCGAGTCCCAGGGCAGCGATGCGCCGAGGATCATCGGAAGCCAGAGCACGACGCTCAGGACGGACAGCACGGCGGCGGCCCAGGCGTGGCCGTCGCCGTTCAGGCCGCTGCGGATCCGCAGGAAGGCGGCCAGCCAGAGCGTCGCCAGGACGCCTCCGGCGACCACGAGGGCGCCGGCGAGCACTCTCGCGAAGGTGTATCCGATGAGATCGTCGCTGTCGCTGCCGGCGGCCTCCTCTGTGGTGGGGCCGTACGTCAGGGCGAAGGCGCCCCAGCAGAGCGCGCTCGTCGCCCAGAGGGCGGCGAGCGCGATCGCGGCGCGCGCGGCCGGGGCGAGCCGGCCGGGCCGGGCGTCGGTCGAGGTCATGGTGATCATGGTAGGAGCCGGCGCAAGGGCGTCGGCCGAGCCCTCCGGTGGCGCCGGGGCATGGCGATCCGGTGCCCGACCGTCTAGACAGGAGGGATGAGCACTCCCTCTCCCGGCCGTGTCGTGGCCGTCGGATCGGTGAACGCCGACCGGATCCTGCGCTGTCCCGTCCTGCCCGCGCCCGGCGAGACGGTGCTGGTGACCTCCGCCGCCGAGGGGTTCGGGGGCAAGGGGGCCAACCAGGCCGTCGCCGCCGCCGGCCTGGGGGCGGCCACCCACCTGGTCGCCAGGGTCGGCGCGGACGACGCCGGCCGCCGGGCGCTGGCCGAGCTGCGCACCCGCGCGGTCGGTACCGACACGGTGCGCACCGACGGATCGGCCGGGACCGGACAGGCGATCGTCATGGTCGATCCCGGCGGGGAGAACAGCATCCTCGTCCTGCCGGGCGCGAACGCCCTGCTCTCGGCCGACGAGGTCGCCGACGCCCTGGCGGCCCTGCGGCTGCGCGCCGGTGACGTGGTGCTGACCAGCGGCGAAGTCCCGCCCCCGTGCCTCGACGCGGCGGCCCGGGCCGCCGGGGCGGTGGCCGGCGTCCGGTGGGTCCACAACGCCGCCCCGGCCGGGACGCTCCCGGCCGGGGCCGCCGAACACCGCGCGCTGCTCGTCGCCAACGCCGTCGAGGCCCGGCAGCTCACCGGCGTCGGCGATCCGGTCGGGGCGGCCCTGGCACTGGCCGCGCTCGGGGAGGCCGCGGTGGTCACCCTCGGTGGTGACGGCGCGCTGGTGGCCGGGGGCGGGCGCACCGAGCACCTGGTGGCCCCGTCGGTGACCGTCGTCGACACCACCGGCGCCGGCGACGTCTTCTGCGGCGCGCTCGCCGCCGAACTCGCCCTCGGCGCCCCCTTCGTCCGGGCGGCCGCCACCGCCGTCGCCGCCGGGGCCTTCGCCGTCACCGGGCCCGGTGCCCGCGGCGCGGTGCCGCGCCGCGCCGACCTCGACCGCCTGCTCGCACGCTGAGGGCCCGCCCCGGCGGCGCCTCCGGAGCGGTCAGTGGCCGGCGGCCCGCGGTTCGCCGGGGGCCGGCTCGGGGCCGGTGGCCGGGTCGCGGGTGAGCAGGTAGCGGGCGCCGGGGCCGGCGGCGGCGGCGCGGTCGGCGGCGTTGTAGAGGGCGCAGCGGGAGAGCGAGAGGCAGCCGCAGCCGATGCAGCCGGTGAGCTTGGCCTTGAGCCGCTCCAGTTCGGCGATCTGCTGGTCGATCCGGCTCTGCCAGGACAGGGCGACGCCGTCCCACTCGGCGCCGGTGGGGGCGCGGTGCTCGGGGAGGCGGTCCAGGGCGACCTTGGCCTCGTCGAGGGAGAGGCCGACGCGCTGGGCGGCGCGGATGAAGGCGACCCTGCGCAGCGTGGCGCGGGTGTAGCGGCGCTGGCCGCCGGCGGTGCGGGTGGCGTGGATCAGGTCGAGCTTCTCGTAGTAGCGCAGTGCGGAGGTGGCGAGGCCGCTGCGCTCGGAGAGCTGGCCGATGGTGAGCAGGTCGTGCCGGCTCGGTCCGGAGGAGGCGCCGGGGGCCTCGCCGCGGGCGGATGCGGGAGCGGTCATGGCGCACACTGTAGCGGCTTGACTTCAAGTCGACTTCAAGTTGCAGCATCGTGGGCATGACGACGAACACCCGCACCGCCACCGCCTTCGAGGAGCTCACGGGCCTGATGGGCCTGATGACCGGCGCCGAGAAGCACGGCCCCGCCGCCACCTCCACGCTGGACGTCCTCTGGGTGCTGTACGACCGCGTCCTGCGCGTCACCCCGGGCACCGCGGACGACCTGGAGCGCGACCGCTTCCTGCTCTCCAAGGGCCACGGCCCGATGGCGTACTACGCGGTGCTGGCGGCCAAGGGATTCATCGACCCGGAGCTCCTGCCGAGCTTCGGCGCCTACGACTCGCCGCTCGGCCACCACCCGGACCGCACGCTCGTCCCCGGAGTGGAGATCAGCTCCGGCTCGCTCGGGCACGGCCTGCCGCTGGCGGTCGGCTCCGCGCTCGGGCTGCGGGCCCGGGGGCTCACCGACCCGGCGGTCTGGGTCCTGATCGGGGACGCGGAGTTCGACGAGGGGTCGAACCACGAGGCGGTGGCCTTCGCCGGCGCGTACGGGCTGGACCGGCTGCACGCCGTCGTCATCGACAACTCCTCGGCCACGCACGGGTGGCGGGGCGGCATCGCGGCGCGCTTCGCCGCCGAGGGCTGGTCGGTCGCGACCGTGGACGGGCGCGATCACGAGGCGCTGTACGCGGCGTTCACCGCCGAGCACCCGGGGCGCCCGCGGGTGGTGGTCGCCCGGGTGGAGCCCAAGGGGCACTGAGCGCCGTGCCCGCCCCGACCACCGTCATGACCTCCTACCAGTAAGGGACTTCACCACCCATGGACACCATGCGCGAGCGCTTCCTCGACGTGACCACCCGGCTGCTCGACGACGACCCCCGGCTGGCCGTCGTGCTGGCCGACATCAGCGCCGCCGGCTTCGCCCCCGCGGCCGAGCGCCACCCCGACCGGGTCGTCAACGTGGGCATCCGCGAGCAGCTGCTGATCGGCGCGGCCGGCGGCCTCGCCCTCGCCGGGATGCGGCCGATCGCCCACACCTTCGCCAGCTTCCTGATCGAACGGCCCTTCGAGCAGGTCAAGTTGGACCTCGTCCACCAGGGTGTCGGCGCGGTCCTGGTGAGCGCCGCCGGCTCCTACGACTGGCCCGCCGGCGGCCGTACCCACATGTCGCCGGGCGACGTCGCGCTGCTGGACACCCTGCCGGGCTGGACGGTTCACGTGCCGGGCCACCCGGACGAGGCGGAGCAGCTGCTGCGGCACGCGGTGGCCGACGGCGACCGCAACGTGTACGTGCGCCTGTCGGAGCACCGGAACGCCGCGGCGGTGCCCGTCGAGGCGGGCCGCTTCACCGTCGTGCGCCGGGGAGCGAAGGGCGTGGTGCTCGCGGTCGGCCCGATGCTGGACGCCGTGCTGGCGGCCACCGAGGGCCTGGACGTGTCCGTGCTGTACGCGGCCACCGTGCGGCCGTTCGACGTGGCCGGGCTCCGGGAGGCCGTCCGCGGGCGCGCGGACGTGGTGCTGGTCGAGCCCTACCTGGCCGGGACGTCCGCCGGCGAGGCGCACGCGGCGTTGGCGGACCGGCCGCACCGGGTGCTCGCCCTCGGCGTGCCGCGCGAGGAGCACCGGCACTACGGCTCGATCGCGGAGCACCTGGCCGCCTACGGCCTCGACGCGGCCACGCTGCGGGAGCGGATCGGCACCTTCCTCTGGTGACCCGCCCGAGTGCTCCGCCGGCCGGCCCTCCGCCGGCCCGCCCGGCGGGTCCTGCCGCAGGTCACAGCTGGACGATCGCGACGGAGTCCGGTCCCAGCCGCACCACCGCACCGTCGAGCGAGCACTCCCCGAAGGACGCCACCACCTCCCGTCCCGCAGCCCCGAGCGGCAGTTCGGCGGCCCGGTCGCCCAGGTTGACGGCCACCCGGTGGGCGCCCCGGTGCAGCACCAGCCACCGGGCCGCCTCGTCGTACTCGACCCGGACGGCCGCGAGGTCCGGGTCGGTGAGCTCCGGCCGGGTGCGTCGCAGTCGGATCAACGTCCGGTACCAGGCGAGCAGTTCGGCGTGCGGGGCGCGCCGCGGCTCGGTCCAGTCGAGGACGGAGCGCAGCACGGTGGCCGGCTCCTGGGGGTCCGGTACCGCGTCCGCCCGCCAGCCGTGCTCGGCGAACTCCCGCCGCCGGCCCTGGCGGACGGCCTCGGCGAGGTTCGGGTCGGTGTGGTCGGTGAAGTACTGCCAGGGGGTTGCCGCGCCCCACTCCTCGCCCATGAACAGCATCGGGGTGAACGGCGAGGCCAGCACCAGCGCGGCCCCGCAGGCGAGCCTGCCGGGGGCGAGGCCGGGGGAGAGCCGGTCGCCCAGTGCCCGGTTGCCGATCTGGTCGTGGGTCTGCAGGTAGCCGAGCAGCCGGTGGCCGTGGGCGGGCGGGAAGGGGCGGCCGTGGCCGCGGCCCCGGAACGACGACCAGCTGCCGTCGTGGAAGAAGCCCCGGGTGAGCGCCTTGGCCACGGCGGCCAGCGGCGTTCGGGCGAAGTCGCCGTAGTAGCCCTGGGATTCGCCGGTGAGCGCGGTGTGCAGCGCGTGGTGGAAGTCGTCGCTCCACTGGGCGGTGAGGCCCTGGCCGCCGGCCTCGCGCGGGGTGGTGGTGCGGGGGGAGTTGAGGTCGGACTCGGCGACCAGGAACAGCGGCCGGTTGGTGGCGATCGCCAACTCGTCGACCGCGCGGGAGAGTTCCTCCAGGAAGTGGACGGCGCGGTCGTCCGCGAGGGCGTGCACGGCGTCCAGTCGCAAGCCGTCGATCCGGTAGTCGCGCAGCCAGGCCAGCGCGCTGCCGATCAGGTAGCGGCGCACCTCGTCCGAGCCGGGGGCGTCCAGGTTGACCGCCGAGCCCCACGGCGTGTGGTGCCGGTCGGTGAAGTACGGGCCGAACGCGGGCAGGTAGTTGCCGGCCGGGCCGAGGTGGTTGTGCACCACGTCGAGGACGACGCCGAGGCCCTTGCGGTGCGCGGCGTCCACGAAGCGCTTCAGGCCGTCCGGGCCGCCGTAGGGCTCGTGCACGGCCCAGAGCGAGACTCCGTCGTAGCCCCAGCCGTGCCGGCCGGGGAACGGGCAGACCGGCAGCAGCTCGACGAAGTCGACGCCCAACTCGACCAGGTGGTCCAGGTGTTCGGCGGCTGCCTCGAAGGTTCCGGCGGCGGTGAAGGTGCCGATGTGCAGCTCGTACAGGACGGCGCCGGGCAGCGGGCGGCCGCGCCAGCCGGTCTGCGACCAGCGGAACGCGCCGTGGTCGACGGGCCGGCTGGGCCCGTCCGGCCCGTGCGGCTGCCGGGGCGAGCGCGGATCCGGCAGCGGGCGGCCGCCG
Organism: Kitasatospora sp. NPDC058218; assembly: GCF_042882445.1. Classification (NCBI taxonomy): domain Bacteria; kingdom Bacillati; phylum Actinomycetota; class Actinomycetes; order Kitasatosporales; family Streptomycetaceae; genus Kitasatospora; species Kitasatospora sp. NPDC058218. The sequence goes on from NZ_JBHVWC010000055.1 coordinate 27,779, forward strand.
TCCAGCCGGAACGCGTAGTCCCCGGCCGGCGCCTCGCCGTGCCACCAGCCGTCCCGCCGGCCGTCCCGGGCCAGCGGGTGCCGCGCGCCGTCGACCTCCACCTCGACCCGCGTCGCGGCGGCCGGGGCCCACACCTCGTAGGTTCGGACCTCGTGCGTCGTCACGCCCCGCCCTCCCTGGTCAGCAGCGCCACCGGGTGCGTCGCCAGCAGCTCCGCCACCGCCACCGGGCCGGCGGCGAACCGGCGCCCGGTCAGTTCGTCCGTCCAGGCCCCGCCGCCGGCCGGCAGGTCCAGGTCGGTGTCCTGCCAGCCGCCCGCCCGGGCGAGCCCGTACGGCAGCCGGGTGACCGCCGTGATCATGTCGCCGCCGCGCGCGAAGGCGAGCAGGTGGTCGGCGCCGCGGCCCCGGGCGTCCAGCGGCCGGTAGGCGCCCGGGGGCCGGCGGCGGCGCAGGTGCAGCGCCGTCCTGGTCAGGTGCAGCTTCTCCCGGGCGAGGTCGCCCGGCCGGGGGGCGGCCGAGTCGGTCAGCCGGACGGCGAGCGCGCCGAGGTCCACCACGCCCCGGTTGTCCGGGTCGACCAGGGTGTACAGCGGCTCCTCGCTGCCCTGGTAGAGGTCCGGTACGCCGGGCACCGTCAGGTGCAGCAGCGCGGCGGAGAGGGTGTTGGCCCGGGCGTACGGCGCCAGGGCGTGCACGTAGCCCTCGATCCGGGGGAGCAGCCCCGGGTTGCCGTGGACGGCCCGGGCGCGGTCGGCGAGGGCCTGCTCGAAGCGGGCGTCGGGGGCCGTCCAGGAGGTCTGCCGCTTGGCCTCGCGCGCGGCCTTGAGCAGGGCGGGGACGAGCCGCTCCGGGGTGATCGGCCAGGCCGCGACCAGCGTCTGCCAGAGCAGCCAGTCACTGTTCGGGTCGCCCCCGGGGCCGGCGGCGGTGGACCAGGCGGCGGCCTCGGCGGCCCAGCCGTCCGGCTGTTCGGCCAGCACGGCGAGGCGGGCGCGGGCGTCGGCGCTGCGCTTGGTGTCGTGGGTGGAGAGCACGGTCATGGTGGCCGGCCAGTGCGCCTCCACGTACCGGCACCAGTCGTGGAACGCGGCGGGCGCGAGCCCCGGCCGGGCCGGCTCGCCGCCGACCTCGTTCAGGGCGAGCAGCGCGTTCCACCGGTAGAAGGCGGTGTCCTCGACGCCCTTGGCGGCCACGGCGGCGGCGGTCTGCGCGAAGCGGACGCAGAACTCGTCCTTCTCGGGGCCGCTGCCGAGCCGGCCGAGGGCGAGGTCGGCGACCAGCCGCCCGGTGGCGTCCTCGGAGCCGTCGAGCGCGGCGCGGACCTGCTCCTCGGAGACCGCCGGGGCGGGCTCGCCGGGCCGCACGTACGGGCGGTACGCCGGGTAGCCGCTGAGCAGCCGTTGCAGGGCGTCCCGCAGCTGCCAGGGCGCGTGGTCGGCGTGCGCGGGCTCGGCGGCGCCGATCCGTACGGCGAGCCGGACCAGCCGCTCGACCTCGGCGGCCAGCTCGCCGTGCGGACCGGTCATCTCGGCCCGCCCGCGCCGGGCGGCGGCGACGGCCGGGTGCGGGTCGGCGCACGGCTCGCCGGCGGGGCCGCCGGGCCCTGCCCCGTCGACCGCGTGCTCGTAGGCGCCCGCCAGCCGGCCGGCGCCGGCGTGGTCGGTGAGCACGCCGTCGATGCGCAGCAGCGCGTCGTACCCGGTGGTGCCGGCGCACGGCCAGTCCTCGGGGAGGCGCTCCTCGCCGGTGAGGATCTTCTCCACCACCGTGTACGCGCCGCCGGTGGCCTCGGCGAGCCGGCGCAGGTAGCCGCGCGGGTCGGCCAGGCCGTCCGGGTGGTCGATCCGGAACCCGTCCAGGACGCCCTCGCGGTGCAGCCGCAGCAGCACACCGTGGGTCGCGTCGAACACCTCGGGGACTTCGACCCGGACGGCGATCAGCTCGTTGACGGTGAAGAACCGCCGGTAGTTCAGCTCGGTGCGGGCCAGCCGCCACCAGGCGAGCCGGTACCACTGCCGGACGAGCAGCTCCGGCAGGGGGAGGCCGGCGGTGCCGGGCCGCAGCGGGAGGGCGTGGTCGTGGTAGCGGAGCTCCTCGCCGTCGACGACGAGGTCGCCGAGGACGGCCCCGAGCCGGTCGCCGAGCAGCGGGAGCAGCACCCGGCCGCGTCCGGGGGCGTCCGGCGGCCCCGGCTGGGCGGCCCAGTCGATGTCGAACCAGGGCGCGTACGGCGAGTCGGGGCCGTCCCGCAGGACGTGCCAGAGCGGCCGGTTCAGCCGCTCGGGGACGGGGACGGCCATGTGGTTGGGCACCACGTCGGCGATCAGCCGCAGGCCGTGCCGGTGGGCCTCGGCGGCCAGCGCGCGCAGCGCCTGCTCGCCGCCGAGCTGGGCGCTGATCCGGCCGTGGTCGACGGTGTCGTAGCCGTGGGTGGAGCCGGGGGCGGCCTCCAGCAGCGGGGAGAGGTGCAGGTGCGAGACGCCGAGGGCGGCCAGGTAGGGCACGGCGGCGGTGGCGTCGCCCAGGGTGAAGCCGGGCTGGAGCTGGAGGCGGTAGGTGGCGGACGGTACTGCGGCCGGGCGGGGCTGCGCGGGCTCGGCGGCGTAGGTCATGTCTCCATGAGTACCCGTGCGAGCCCGCGGCCAAGACCCGTTGCTGATCCGAACAGGTGAACGCGCCGGGTGTGGCGCGCCGGGGCCGGTCGGAGGATGGGGACTCGACGGCACTCCCTAGGCCGGCCGCTGGAGCACCATCAGCGAGCGGTCGGTGAGCCAGAGGGCGTCCCCGGCCTTGACCCGGGCCCCGGAGCCCGGGGCGGGCAGCCGGGGCTGGGCGGTGTCGACCACGACCTGCCACTCCTGCCCGTGGTCGGCCGGGACGGTGAACTCCAGCGGCTCGAAGTGGGCGTTGAACATCAGCAGGAAGGAGTCGTCGACGATCCGCCCACCGCGCCGGTCCGGCTCCGAGATGGCGTAGCCGTTGAGGAAGACGGTGAGCGACTTGGCGTAGCTGGCACCCCAGTTGCGCTTGGTCATCTCCTCCCCGCCGGGGGTGAACCAGGCGATGTCGGTGAGGTCCTCGTAGCTGCTGGCGGCGGGGCGGCCGGAGACCGGGCGGCCGTGGAAGAAGCGGCGCCGGCGGAACACGGGGTGGTCGCGGCGGAGCCAGATCATGCCCTGGGTGAACTCCAGCAGCCGGGCCTCGGGCCCGTCCCCCTCGGGCCAGTGCACCCAGGCGAGCTCGTTGTCCTGGCAGTAGGCGTTGTTGTTGCCCTGCTGGGTGCGGCCGAGCTCGTCGCCGTGCGAGAGCATCGGCACGCCCTGGGAGAGCATCAGGGTGGCGATCAGGTTGCGCTGCTGGCGGGCGCGCAGCTCCTCGACGGCCGGGTCGGTGGTGGGGCCCTCGGCTCCGCAGTTCCAGGAGCGGTTGAAGGACTCGCCGTCCCGGTTGTCCTCGCCGTTGGCCGCGTTGTGCTTGTCGTTGTAGGAGACCAGGTCGCGCAGGGTGAAGCCGTCGTGGCAGGTGACGAAGTTGATCGAGGCGATCGGGCGGCGGCCGTCGTCCTGGTAGAGGTCGGAGGAGCCGGTGAGCCGGGAGCCGAACTCGGCGAGCGTGGCGTTCTCGCCGCGCCACAGGTCGCGCACGGTGTCCCGGTACATGCCGTTCCACTCCGTCCACAGCGGCGGGAAGTTGCCCACCTGGTAGCCGCCCTCGCCGAGGTCCCAGGGCTCGGCGATCAGCTTGGCCTGGGAGACCACCGGGTCCTGCTGGACGAGGTCGAAGAACGAGGAGAGCCGGTCCACCTCGTGGAACTGGCGGGCCAGCGTGGCGGCGAGGTCGAAGCGGAAGCCGTCGACGTGCATCTCGGTGACCCAGTAGCGCAGCGAGTCCATGATCAGCTGGAGGACGTGCGGGCTGCGCATCAGCAGGCTGTTGCCGGTGCCGGTGGTGTCCTCGTAGAACCGCTGGTCCTGGGCGAGCCGGTAGTAGGAGACGTTGTCCAGGCCGCGCAGCGAGAGGGTGGGGCCGAGGTGGTTGCCCTCGGCGGTGTGGTTGTAGACGACGTCCAGGATCACCTCGATGCCGGCCGCGTGCAGCGCCTTCACCATCGACTTGAACTCCTGCACCTGCTGGCCTCTGTCCCCGGTGGAGGAGTAGGAGGAGTGCGGGGCGAAGAAGCCGACGGTGTTGTAGCCCCAGTAGTTGGACAGGCCGAGGTCGCGCAGCCGGTGGTCGCGGACGAACTGGTGTACCGGCATCAGCTCGATCGCGGTGACGCCGAGCTTGGCCAGGTGCTCGATCACCGCGGGGTGGGCCAGGCCCGCGTAGGTGCCGCGGATCTCCTCGGGGATGCCCGGGTGGAGCCTGGTGAGGCCCTTCACATGGGCCTCGTAGACCACCGTGCGGTGGTAGTCGGTGCGCGGCGGCCGGTCGGTGCCCCAGTCGAAGTACGGATTGACGACCACCGAGTGCATGGTGTGCGGGGCGGAGTCCAGGTCGTTGCGGCGCTCGGGGGCACCGAAGTGGTAGCCGTAGACCGATTCGTCCCAGTCGATGTTCCCGCTCATCGCCTTGGCGTACGGGTCCAGCAGCAGTTTGGCGCTGTTGTGCCGCTGGCCGAGCCCCGGGTTGTACGGTCCGTGGACGCGGAAGCCGTACCGTTGGCCGGGCTGGACCCCGGGGAGGTAGGCGTGCCGGACGAAGGCGTCCGTCTCGCGCAGCTCGACGGCCGTCTCCGACCCGTCCTCGTCGAGCAGGCAGAGCTCGATCCGGTCGGCGCTCTCGGAGAACACCGCGAAGTTGGTGCCGGCCCCGTCGAAGGTGGCACCGAGGGGGTAGGGCTTCCCTGGCCAGACCTGCATGAGTCCTCAACTTCCTTGTATAGAAGGGAAACTGACAGGTAGTCCGACTATCAGCCCGGACCCCGACGCTCTCTTCCCGGCCTCGCGGCCGGGCATGTGCGGCGGTCGCGCACCGTGACGCACGGCACAGTCCGCATACTCCCCGACGCCGTCCCCGACAGCGGGGCCATTCGCCGCGTGTTCGCCCGAACGGGTGTCCGGCGGGTGCTCCCGGGGCCGCCGGGACGCACGGGCCGGCCGGGGCGCGCGCACCCCCGTCGGCCAACCGGCTGCGGGCTCCTCGCGGCGGGCAGTACCCTTGATCGTCCGGCCGCCCCGCGCCGTGGCGATCCATCAGGGGGCGCGGCGACAGCGGCCGCAGAAGAACCGACAGAACCCGACCGAAGATCCGACAGGCGATCCGGCAGACGCACCGGCTCCGGCAGCAATCAGGTGAGGTGGCGCATGGTGTACCCCGCCGGCGGCCGTGGCGGTGGGCCCGGCGGCCCCGACCGGGGCGGCGCCCGCAGCGAGGCTCCGACGGTCGTCATGCGCCCCACCCTGACCGGCCGGGCCGTGGTGCCCGCCCAGGGCGGCCCGGTCGAGATACCCGCCCTCGCGTGGTCCGGCGCCGAGTGGGAGGACGCCTACCAGCGGGTCCGGCTGGCCGGGCGGGCGTACGTCTGGCTCAACCTGGTCGAGCAGCGGCTGCGCTCCCTCGTCGACGAGGTGCTCTACCCCATCTACGCACCCGCCCACGGCGAGGACTGGGTGACGGCCGCGGCCGGCCCGGCCGGCGAGGAATGGGCCCACCGGGCCGGCGCCGTCCGCGAGGTCAGCCGCCGCAAGGGCTACCTGCTCGACCCGGCCGACGACGACCCGCTGGTCTTCCTCACCCTGCCCCAGCTGCGCGAGCTGATGGTCCAGCACTGGCCCTGCTTCGAGCCGTACCTGGCCGACCGCCGGGAGATCGAGCTGGCGCTGGACGAGCTGGAGGTCGCCCGGCACGTCGTCTCCCGCAACCGCGTCCTCACCCAGACCGTGCTCGCCCAGACCGAACGCGCCGCCGCCCGGCTGCTCGCCCTGCTGGACGGCGGCACCGGCGGCGTCCCCGCCGACGTCGTCGAATCCCTGGTGGCCGGCCGGTACGCGGACGTGGTCGCGGTGCACGCCGACCGGGTCCGGCTCCAGCGCGACCTGCCGGTGGAGGACCTGCTGGACGGCGCCCGGCGGCTGGACGCGCTCGGCATCGGCCTCGGCATGCTGTGCCAGAACTACACCGGCAAGCGCCTGGTCCGCCTGGCCACCGACGGCTGCCGGGTCCGGCTGCTCTTCCTCAACCCGGCGAGCAGCGCCGTCCGCCGCCGCGAGCGCGAACTGGGCCTCGGGCGCGGCGAACTGGCCCGCTCGATCGAGATGAACATCATGCACGTGCGCCGGGTCCGGGCCCGGCTGCGCGACCAGGGCGGCTTCGAGATCCGGGTCTTCGACGAGACCCCGCGCTTCACCGCCTACCTGGTCGAGGGCCCGCGCCCGGCCGGCCAGACCGGCGGGCCCCGCCGGCAGACCCGCGACCTCGGTGTCGTCCAGCCCTACCTGCGCCGGGCCCGCGGCATGGAGTCGCCCGCCCTGGTGCTGCGCGGCGGCGCGGGCCAGCAGCCGGGCGGCACCGACGCCGGGCTGCTGGAGGTCTACCGCGAGGAGTTCGAGGGCATCTGGGGGGACTCCCGGCCGGTCTCCTGAGCGGCCGGCCGGCCGGCGGGCCGGGGCGGGCGATCCGGCCCGGGTGTCGCCCGGGGCGGGCGGCCTGCCGAAAACGCCTGGTCCGACCGTCCGGGCCGCTGGAAGACTGCCCGGGTGAACACCACCCCCGCCTGGACCGTGCGCGCGGCCGAGACCGCCGATGTCGAACCCGTGGCCGAGCTGCGCGCCGTGGTGCTGCGCCCCGACCTCGAACGGCTCGGCCGCTACGACGAGGACCGGGTCCGCCGGCGGCTGCGCGACGCCTTCTCCACCCGCTGGACGTCGATCGTGCTGGTCGACGGCGTCTTCGCCGGCAGCGTCACCGTCCGTCCCGCCGAGCAGGGCGGCCGACTGCTGGAGCACTTCTACCTCGCCCCGCAGCACCAGGGCCGGGGGCTCGGCTCGGCCGTGCTGCGCCGAGCCCTGGCGGAGGCCGACGCCGCGGGCGACCCCGTCCGCCTCGACGTCCTCCAGGGCAGCCCGGCCCGCCGCCTCTACGAGCGGCACGGTTTCGTCCTGGAGGCGGAGGACCCGATCGACGTCCACCTGTTCCGCCCGCCCGTCACCTCGCCCGCCGCCGTCCGGCTGCAGGACCGGGCCCTGCTCCGGAGCATCGGCGAGCTGCGGGCCCGCGAGGTGGTGGAGGCGGCCTGCGAGGCGCTGGTCGCAGGCCTCGACACGCCGGCCCTGCGGATGCTCGCCGCCTGCACCTACGGCGAGGCGGAGGCCTGTGTCGCCGACCTCCTGCCGCCCGCGCTGGCGGAGCTCGGGCTGGTCTTCCACCCGCTCGACAGCCGCTCCGGAGAGGCGGCCGGCCTGGTGGCCCTGGCCGGCCGCCTGCTCACCGGCGAGCTGACGCCGAGGGAGCTGGCCGACGCCGTCCACCGCCGGTACGGGCACGAGTCCGAGGCGGCCGAGACGCTTGCCCAGCTCGACGACGACTACGGCGTCCTGGAGTACATCCACCGGACGGAGGGCGAGGTCGACGCCGAGGTGTGGGCCGAGGCCCGCCGGCTGACCGCGCACACCGCGCACACCGCGCCCGTCGCGCTCGTCGTGCCGTAGGGCCTCCGGGCGAACGACGGGAGACCCTGGGGCACGACGACGGACCCTAGGCCGGGGTGGCAGCGTGCAGCACGATCAGGGCGACGGAGGCCAGGGTGAGGACCACGGCCGGAGACGCGCCCTTGCGGTCGCCGACGCGCAGGTGGAAGGCGACCGCCCCGGTGAAATAGAGCGTCAGGCCGATCGCGGCGGCGATTCCGACGGGTCCCCACCAGAGGCCGACGATCGCACCGGCCGCGCCGGCGACCTGGGCGCCGATCAGGAAAGCCATCATGCTCTGCGGCACTCCGAGGGTGGTCATCTGCTCGGTGATGTGCCGCGTCCGCAGAGACTTGGCCCCGGCCGATATCAGGAGAAGCGCCGACATGACCGCGGTGACGACGGCAAGGGAGACGAACACGGCTGAAACCTCAATCATGCGAGATGCGAGTAGAGGGGAGTGCGCACCCCGATGACGATAGGCAGCCGATAGGTACCTCCAGGTAACTTTCGAGCATGAGCCTGCGACCCGGAATTTCCTTCCTCGCCGACTGCCCCGCTCTCCTGGCCATGGAGATCATCGCCAGCAAGTGGTCCATGGTCATGCTCTTCGCGCTGACCGAAGGCCCGTTGCGCCACGGCGAGTTGGTCGAGCTGAGCGGTGGCATCTCGCGCAAGGTACTGACCCAGACGCTGCGCCGACTCCAGGCCAACGGGCTCGTCGAGCGGCACGCGTACGCCGAGGCGCCGCCGCGCGTGGAGTACTGCCTGACCGATCTCGGGCGAACCCTGGAGGAGCCCATCAGAATGCTCACTGCATGGGCACGGGAGAACGGCGAGGCGGTCGTCACCTTCCGGGAAGCAGCAGAGGCTGCCAGGATCATCGAGGTGGATCAGGCGACCTTGGTGAAGACCTCTCCTGCCGACGAGAGTCTGAACCGTTTCTGATCGGTAGTAGTAGGCGACTGCCGCATCGCCGCCAGCAGGCTTCAACTGCAAGCGGGCTGCCGGCCGTCAACAGCTTGAGGCGAGGCCGTGGCGATGCAGATCGGCGGCCTCACCTGGGGGTGGCCAGGGGCTCGGATACGCCCAGTTCCGAGCTGGTGAGTGGCGCGATCCAGGAGCTCGATGTGAAGCCCGGCGGCGCTGGGCTCCACACGCGTCAGCCCCTGTAGGTCTCGCCGAGGGCTACTTCCGGAGGCGTGCCGGGAAGCTGGGTGCGGCCGTAGGAGAGTGCGAGAGTCAGGGGGAACGTGACTGTGCCGAACGAGTGGGGCCGCCCATGCCTGCGCGGCGTGCACGAGCACGGCGAGTCGCGTGTCTCCCGTCACCAGCCGATCGGCCGCGACCTCGAACCACACGACCACCCGAAATGCCGACGGCTCCTGGCCAGAGTCGCTGGTCAGGGGCCGTTCCGCGCGGAGGGCGTGGGATTCGAACCCACGGCATGGGGCCACCATGCGACAGTTCTCAGAACCGCGCCCGCCCCACCGGAGCCGCCCGCAACCCGCTCGGTCTCAAGGACGGCATCGAGAACCCCGACACCGCGTCGGCCCGCCAGATGGACGAGCTGGTCCGGGTCGGCGAGAGCGGCGGAGAACCGGCCTGGGCCGTCGGCGGCAGCTGCCGGGCGATCCGCGCCATCCGCACCCTGGTCGGCCCCTGGGACGAGGTCGCGCTCCAGCGGCAGGAGCGGATCATCGGCCGCCGCAAGGCCGACGGCGCCCCGCTCGGCCGCACCGACGAGACCGACGCCCCGACTTCGGCCACGACCCGGACGGCGCCGTGATCGCCCTCGACTCCCACATCCGGCTGGCCAACCCGCGCACCGACGCCACCCGCGCCGAGCGCATCCTGCGCCGCGCCTTCACCCACGACCGCGGCCTCGACGAGCTGGGCGAACCCGAGCTCGGCCTGGCCTTCTGCTGCTACCGGCAGGACGTGGTCCGCCAGTTCGAGGCCGTCCAGACCCGCCTCGCCGACGAGCCGCTGGCCCGCTTCCTGCGCCCCACCGGGGGCGGTTACTTCTACGTCCTCCCCGGTGTGCGGGACAGCGCCGACCGGCTGGGCCGGAGCCTGCTCGCGGGGGCCTGAGCGCGGTGCCCGCCCGCCCCACCGGCGGCGTTGTCGGTGGGGCGGGCGATGATAGGGGCTGTTTCGACCAGCAGGACGGAAGGACACACCCCTATGAGCTGGTGGCAGCAGCCACTGGTCGGCTTCGACCTGGAGACCACGGGCACCGACCCGGCCGTGGACCGCATCGTCACGGCCGCCCTCGTGGACACCGTCGGAGCCCGCCGGCTGAGCGCCACCGGCTGGTTGCTCGACCCCGGTGTCCCGATCCCCGCCGAGGCCGCGGCGATCCACGGCATCGGCGACGACCTCGCCCGCAGCAAGGGCCGCCCGGCCAAGGAGGCGGTGGAGGAGATAGCCACCGCGCTCTGCGAGCGGCTCGCCGCCGGCCGCCCGGTGGTCGCCTTCAACGCCCCCTTCGACCTCTCGCTGCTCGATGCCGAGCTGCGCCGCCACGGCCTGGCCCCGCTGGCCGAGCGCCTCGGCGGTCCGGTCGCGCCCGTCCTCGACGCCCTGGTCATCGACCGGGCCGTCGACAAGTACCGCAAGGGCTCGCGGACCCTGCAGCGGGTCTGCGAGGTGTACGGGGTCGAGCTGACCGACGCCCACGAGGCCGGCAGCGACGCCCTCGCCGCCGTCCGGGTCGCCGTCGCCCTCGCCGAGCGCTACCGCGCCGAGGTCGGTGACGTCCCGCTCGCCGTGCTGCACGCCCGCCAGGTCGACTGGCACCGTGCCTGGGCGGAGAGCCTGGAGGCCTGGCTCCGCCGCGCCAAGGACCCGCAGGCCGTCATCGACCCGCGCTGGCCGCTGCGCTGAGCGGCCGCCCGCCCGGGGCGGGCCGGCCGGGTTCAGCGTGCGGGGAAGTCGAAGCGGTAGCCCTGGGCGACCAGCCAGGGGAGCAGCTGCTTCAGAGCGGCGACGGTCTGGCCGCGGTCGCCGCCGCCGTCGTGCAGCAGGATCACGCCGCCGGGCTTGAGTTGGCTCTGCACGGTGGAGACGATCGAGGCGACGCCCGGTCGCGACCAGTCGCGCGGGTCGACCGACCAGCCGAGCGGGCGCAGGCCGTGGTCGGCGGCGATGCGCTGGTTGTCGGCGGTGAATCCGCCACCGGGTGCACGGAACCAGGGCACCTCGGTGCCCGGCCCGCCGGCCTGGACGATCATGTCCCGGGCGGTTGAGATCTCGTACGCGGCCTTGTCGTGCGGGAGCGCGGCGAACGGCTGCGGGTGGGTCACGCTGTGGTCGCAGAGCCGGTGGCCGGCGGCCCGGATCCGCTTGACCACGGCGGGTTCGGCGGCGGCCTGCCGGCCGATCTGGCAGAAGGTCGCCTTGACGCCGTACCGGGCCAGGAGGTCCAGGACCTCGCCGGTGGCGGGGCCCGGCCCGTCGTCGAAGGTGAGCGCCACCGTCCGCCCACCGGAGGCGGTGGAGCGGACGACCGTGGTGGACACGCCGCTGGTGGGCGGAGCGGGCGGGGCCGGTGCCGCCGTGGACGGCCGGGTGGCCGGGGCGGTGGAAGGCGGCGGCGGCTTGGGCGTGGTGGGCCTGGGCGTGGCCGGCCGAGAGGTGGCGGGCTTCGACGCCGGGCCCGTGCCGCTCGGTCCGGCGGGGGCGGGAGCGCTGTTCGACGGCGCGGTGGACGAGGACGACGTCCCGGACGGCGGTGCAGGGGTGGTCGGCACAGGGGCCGGCGCGGACGTCGGCGCGGACGGGACCGGGCCGATGGTGCCCGGCGCGGTGGTGCTCGGTTCGGGCCGGAGCGCGCCGTTGGCGGTGCCGCAGGCGGCCAGGGCCAGCGAGGCGACCACCGCGACGCAGCCCGCGAGCAGCCGGTGGCGGTGCCGGGTGGAGGACGAGGGACGCTGCGAGGGGGCGTGCTCCGGCATGGCGGCGGCTCCTGAGGTACTGGTGCGGGTACCGATCCTCGGTCAGGGCGACTGTCCTGCAGGACGCCGGTCGGGCCGCTCCCGGTTGCGCGCCCGACCCGGCCGGGAGCCACGCGCAACGGGCCCGGGGCAGTCCCGGGGCAGGCTCAGAACGGGTACCAGCGGACCTCGGTGGCGCCCTCGCGCAGCGAGTCGACCCGCCGGCGGAACTCCGCCAGCGCGGCCGGGTTGCCCGGCACCTGCTGCGCCACCCAGGAGGCGCTCGCCGTCTCGCGGGCCCCGCGCAGCACGGCGAAGCCGGACCACTCCCGGACGTCCCAGCCGTACGCCTCGGTGAACGCCCGGTACTCCTCGGCCGGGACGCCGTACCGGTCGTGGCTGAGCGCGAGCACCACCAGGTCGTGCTCGCGCAGATCGTGCGAGGCGTACTCCAGGTCGAGCAGAACGGGCCCGTCCGGCCCGACGTGGACGTTGCGCGGCAGCGCGTCGCCGTGGATCACGCCGGCCGGCAGCTGCGCGGGCAGATCGGACAGTGCGGCGGCGAAGCCGTTGCGGCGGTCCCGGAGGAAGGCGACGTCGGCGGGGTCGACGTGCCCCTCGGCGGAGGCCAGCCAGCGTTCGACGGGCGCGAGCAGGTCGCGCCGGGCGAGCGGGAAGGGCGGCAGCGGCAGCCGGTGCAGGGCGCGCAGCAGCGGTGCGAGGTCCGCCGGCCGGGCGGGCCGCTCGGCCGGCGCGAGCCGGTGCCAGAAGGTGACGGGGTGTCCGTCGACGACCTGTGGCTCGGGCGGGACGGCGTCGTACGGGCGGACCACCGGGATGCCCCGGTCGGCCAGCCAGTGGGCGACGGCGAGTTCCCGACCGGCCCGGTCGGACAGTTCGGGGCCGCGGCCCACCTTGGCCACCACGGCCGGGTCACCGAGGTCGAAGACGGCGTTCTCGCCGAGGGCGAGCAGCCGGGCGTCGCCGGGGTCGGACAGGCCGGCGGACGCGCAGGCCCGGGTGAGCAGCAGCCGGGCGCGGCCCTCGTCGAAGGGGATCATGGGGGGCTGCTCCGTTCCGCGGGGACGCCAGGACGGTGATCATCATGACGCACGCGAGCCGGGCCCCGCGGGATGCGGGGCCCGGCTGCGGACGGTGGCCGGTCGGGAAGGGCCGGTGGACGGTCGGGGGAGGACCGGCGAACGTCCGGGGTGCCCGGGGTGTCAGACCCCGATCCGGCGGTGCCGGGACCGCTCGGACCCGACCGGGGCGGTGGCGGCACCGCCACCCTGGACCGGGCCGCCGGCCGGCGGGACGCTCCCGCCGTGCGAGAGGTCGGGAAGCCACCGCAGCCAGCTGGGCAGGTACCAGTTGCGCTCGTCGAGCAGGGTCATCACCGCGGGCAGCAGCACCGCGCGGATCAGCGTCGCGTCGATCAGCACGGCGACCGCGAGGCCGACGCCCATCTGCTTCATCGCCTGCATGGAGAGGGTGCCGAAGACCGCGAACACCGCGACCATGATCACTGCCGCGCTGGTGACCACCCCGGCGGTGGAGCGGATGCCGTGCGCGACGGCGTCCCGGGTCGGCAGGCCCAGGTCGTGGCCCTCCTTGATCCGGGAGACCACGAAGACGTGGTAGTCCATCGAGAGGCCGAAGAGGATCACGAAGAGGAAGAGCGGCACCCAGGACTCGACCGCGCCGACCCCGGCGGTGCCCAGCAGCGAGGCGCCCACGCCGTGCTGGAAGACCAGTGTCAGCACCCCGTACGCGGCGCCGACCGAGAGCAGGTTGAGCACCACCGCGGTGGCGGCGACGGCCAGCGAGCGGAACGTGGTCAGCATCAGCAGGAAGGCGAAGGCGACCACGAAGCCGAAGACCAGCGGCATCGAGCCGGTCATCCGCTCGTTGAAGTCGTGCGACCCGGCCGTCCGCCCGGTGACCGGCGCCTCGGTGCCGGGCACGGTGAGCACGGTGGCCGGCACCAGCTCCTCGCGCAGGCTCTTCAGCGCGGCGATGCTGGTGGCGTCGTTGCCGCTGCCGTTGAGCGGGATGTCGACGGTGGCGACGTTCTGTTCGGGGTGCACGGTGACGTTCACCGGCCCGTGCATCCGTCCGCCGGCCAGCGCCCTCGCCCGGAGGTCGGCGATCGCGGCGGTCATCGCCGGGGAGTCGATGTCGGCGGCCTTGATCACCACCGAGGCCGGGGCCGGACTGCCGGGGAACGCCGCCTCGATCTTCTGCGAGACGGCGACCAGCGCGTTGCCCGCGGGCAGTTGCTGGCGGAAGGTGAGGTTGGCGGTGTGCATGGTCAGCAGTGGCGCGGCCAGGCCGAGCAGCACGGCGCCGGCGAGCAGGGTGGCGGCCAGCGGGCGGCGCAGCACCGGGGTGAGGACGGCGTTCCAGAACCGGCCGCCGGTGGTGGCGGCGTCGGGGCGGCGCAGTCGGCCGAGCAGCGGGACGCGGCCCTTCTGGACGCGGTCGCCCAGCAGGGAGAGCAGGGCGGGCAGCACGGTGAGCGAGCCGAGCACCGCGGTGACGACGACCAGGATGGTGGCGTAGGCCATGGCCTCGAACTCGGCGATGCCGGTGAGGAACATGCCGGCCATGGCGACCACCACGGTGACCCCGGAGACCAGGACGGCCCGGCCGCTGGTGGCGGCGGCGACCTTCAGCGCGGTCTCCAAGTCCCGTCCGGCGGCCCGCTCCTCGCGCTCGCGGCGCAGGTAGAAGAGGCAGTAGTCGACGCCGACGGCCAGGCCGACCAGCAGCATCACCGAACTGGCGCTGTCGGTGGTGTGCAGGACGCCGCTGCTGAGCGCGACCAGTCCGCCGGCCGCGACGAAGGCGGTGACGGCGAGGACGACCGGCAGGACGGCGGCGACCAGCGCGCCGAAGGCGACCAGCAGGATGCCCAGCGCGAGCGGGACGGCCGTCCACTCGGCGCGGGTGAAGTCGTTGGAGAACTGCTCGTTGATCCACTTGCCGGAGCTGGCGTCGCCGAGCTCGGCCACGGTGAGGTCCGGGTGCTGGCGCTGGACGGCGGCGACGGCGTCCAGGACGGCCGTGACGTTCGCCACAGCCTCCTCGCGCCCGCCCTTGACGTCGAGTTGGACGAGGACGGAGTGCCTGTCCGCCGAGACCGCCCCGGTGTCGTACGGGGAGCGGACGTCGGTGGCCCGGCCGGTGCCGGTCACCCCGGCGACCACCTGCTCGACGGCGGCGCGAAAGCCCGGGGCGTCGGCGGTGGCGGTAGCGCTCTGGATTAGGACGGTCTCGCTGGCGGGGGCCTTGAGCCCGGCCTCGTCGAGGATCCGCGCGGCGCGGGAGACCTGGCCGGGCATCGCCTCGGAGTCGGCGACCTCCGTACTGCCGTGCAGTCCGCCGAGGAACGCGGAGAGGACGACGAACAGCAGCCATCCGAAGATGGCCGTCCGTCTGTGTCGGGCGCTCCAGGCGCCCATCGCGGCAGCCATGCCGAGTTTGGTCTTCACGGAGTTCCCCCTGGGAGAGCGGCGGTCGTCGCCGGCGAGCGCGGGGCCGGAGAGTCGGCCGCCGGAATCGGGCGCCGGCTGCGGGTCCGGCGTCACAATCGACAGTAGGGAAGCGGCTGTTGAGCAGGTATCCGGCTGGCGGGGGAGTCGTTCCGGGGGTCTGCCAGGGGCCGGGGGTGGGGTTATCCCTACCGGGGAACCCTGACTTCTCCTCCCTCCGGGTGGGTGCGAACTCCACCCTGAGGGGGAGCTGTCTCCACCCGGAGTACGAGGTGGACGGGCCGGTCGGCGGGTGAAAATGATGCGGGGCCGCTGTTCGGCGTCCCCGAGGGGGTTGGCTTACGGGGGTTGCTTGCCGGGCGGCAAGCAAGTTCATCGTAGGATGATGTCCTCATCTCACTTACCTGCCGACCGGCTAGGGGCGGGCCTCGTCGCCATGCCCTGCCGGTCCTCCGTCGCCCGACGTCCCGTCCCCCAAGGGCTGCGGTGAACCATGCCCAGGAGGCATCACGAGCATGTTCCACCGACTAGGACACTTCGTCGTCCGTCGCGCCTGGTGGGTGATCGCGGCATGGGTTGTCGCGATGATCGCGATCGTGGCCGGTGCGCCGACGATCACCGCCCAGACCGACGAGGCTTCCTTCCTCCCCAAGCACTACGAGTCCATCCAGGCCTCGGCGCTCCAGGAGAAGGCGTTCCCGGCCAGCTTCACGCCCTCCGCCCTGGCGCTCTTCGAGCGCAACGACGGCGGCGCGATGAACGACGCCGACAAGGCCGCCATGGCCAAGATCGTCCAGGGTCTTACGGACAAGAAGATCGCGGACGTCGAGAAGATCATCCCGGTCAGCGAGCAGACGACGTCCAAGGACGCCAAGTACGCGCTCGCGCCGATCGCCATCGACAAGGCGAAGCAGCAGTCCGAGGACTTCGGCGAGGCCGCCAAGCACCTCCGGGAGGAGGGCAAGTCGCTCGCCTCGGGGACGGACCTGAAGTTCCAGCTCGGTGGCGCCGCCGCCCAGGCGCTGGACCAGAAGGAGTCCTCCGGCTCGGCCGACGCCCTCATCGCGATGTCCACGGTCGTCCTGGTCGCGCTCATCGTCGGGATCATCTTCCGCAGCATCCTGGCCGGCATCCTGCCGGTCCTGATCTCGCTGATGGTCGCCATGCCGACGGCCAACGGCGTGATCGCGTACGCGACCAAGGCGTTCAACCTGGAGAGCACCCCGGTGCTGTCGGCGATCCTGATCGTCGTCGTGCTCGGTGTCGGCACCGACTACTTCCTCTTCCTGGCGTTCCGCTACCGCGAGCGGCTGCGGGCCGGTGACGACCGCAAGGAGGCCGTGGCCAACGCCGTCGGCCGGGTCGGCGAGGCGATCGCCTCGGCGGCCGGTGCCGTCACCGTCGCCTTCGCGGTGCTGGTCCTCTCCAGCCTCGGCATGTTCAAGGCCCTCGGCCCGGCCCTGGCCATCGCGGTGGTCGTCACCGCGTTCGCCTCGCTCACCCTGGCCCCGGCCGTGCTCGCGGTCATCCCGGCCCGCGGCGTGTTCTGGCCGGGCAAGAAGTGGAAGAACGAGCCGAGCAACGCGCGCTTCGCCGCGCTCGGCCGGATGGTCGAGAAGCGCCCCGCCCTGGTCGCCCTGGCCTCCGGCGGCGTGCTGGTGGCGCTGTCGGCCGGCGCCCTGGGCTACAACGGCACCTTCGACCTGGCGGGCAGCTCCATGCCCAAGGACAAGGAGTCGATGGTCGTCCAGGACAAGCTGATGAACGGCTTCTCGGCCGGCGCCGCCGACCCGAGCCACGTCTACCTGACCAGCACCGCGGGCACCAAGCTCGACCCGGCCGCGTTCGAGAGCTTCGCGGCCAAGCTCAGCAAGGTGTCCGGGGTGTCCCCGGTCGCGGCGAAGCCCCAGCTCAGTGAGGACGGCGTGACCGCCGACTTCACCGTCCTGCTCAACAACGAGCCGTCCAGCAACGCCGCGATCGACTCGCTCACCGACCTGCGGGACGTCGCGCACAGCCAGGCGCCGGCCGGCACGGAGGCGAAGGTCGGCGGTCTGACCGCCGTCTACAAGGACATCAACCTGGCGATGACCCACGACTACAAGCTGGTCTTCCCGGTCGCGGGTCTGCTGATCCTGCTCATCCTCGGCCTGCAGCTGCGCAGCGTGGTCGCCCCGTGGTACCTGATGGTCTCGGTCGGCCTCGGCTTCACGGCCACCCTCGGTGCCGCCACGCTGATCTTCCAGAAGATCGGCAGCGAGACCGGTCTGATGTTCATGCTGCCGATCCTCATCTACCTCTTCGTGGTGGCGATCGGTACGGACTACAACATCCTGATCATCGCCCGTCTGCGGGAGGAGGCCCGCGCGGGCCGCAACCCGCGTGAGGCGGCCCGCGAGGCGCTGCGCCACGGTGGTCCGACGGTCGCGGCGGCCGGGTTCATCCTGGCGGCCTCCTTCGCGACCTTCATGCTCGCGGGCAACGTCTTCATGCTGGAGTTCGGCTTCGCGATGGCCTTCGGCATCGCCCTGGCGGCCTTCGTGATGGCGCTCTTCTTCACCCCGGCGCTCACCGCGCTGATCGGCCGTGCCGCCTGGTGGCCCGGTCACGGCGCCGACGACGAGCACCAGTCCGGCGCGGCCCCGCTGGCCGGGTCGCACGGCGTGCCGGAGCCGGCCGGGCGGCGCTGACCGCCCCGTTGCACCGCACAGCACGCGGCGTCCGCTTCGGCGGGCGCCGCGTGCCCGCGTTCCGGGGTCTGCAAACGTGACGTGCCGGGCAAAAAGTCCCCGGTCAATCGGGGTGTCGCCGTGCTACAGTCGACTCAGTTGCAGTTTTGGTTCCCATGAACGTTTGTGTGCGCCTGCTGGTTCAACCCAACAGGCGCATTTGTTTTGTCCGGTGTTTCAGTCTCCGGATGGGGATCGCGGCTACTTGGGGTCCACGAAGTGTGGGCTCTGATGCCCCAGTTTTTTGAGGAGACGGTTATGGCTACCGGCACCGTGAAGTGGTTCAACAGCGAAAAGGGCTTCGGCTTCATCGAGCAGGATGGTGGCGGCGCTGACGTGTTCGCCCACTACTCGAACATCAGCGCTCAGGGCTTCCGTGAGCTCGTCGAGGGCCAGAAGGTCGAGTTCGACGTCACGCAGGGCCAGAAGGGCCCGCAGGCCGAGAACATCCGCGTCATCTGAGTCCAGCTTCCGAGCTGACTCGCGATCTCGCGTAGCGAGGGCCCGTACCGCACGGTGCGGGCCCTCGCGCATGCCGCCGAACGGCCGGGGCGGCGAATTCCCACCCGACGGCCGACCAGCCCCGACCGGGCTGTGCCTCCCATCGGATGGAGAATCCATGACCACCCCTGCCCGCGCACCCCGTGACGGCGACCGCACCAACGACCGCGGCGGCGACCGTTCGCGCAAGCCCCGCACCGGCGGCGGCGCCCGCAACGGCGGCGCCCCCCGAGCCTCCCGCGGCGGTGCCCCGCGCAACAGCGCCCCGCGCGCCGCCCAGGCGCCCGCCGACTTCACCGTCGTCCAGGGCACCCCGTCCCGGCCCCCGGCGGCGACCTTCGCCGAGCTGGAGCTGCCCAAGGGCCTCCTCAACACGCTGACCCGCGAGGGCGTCACCGCGCCGTTCCCGATCCAGGGCGCCACCCTGCCGGACTCCATCGCCGGCCGCGACGTGCTCGGCCGCGGCCGCACCGGCTCCGGCAAGACGCTCGCCTTCGGCCTGTCGCTGCTGGCCCGCACGGCCGGCAAGCGCGCCGACTCCCGGCACCCGCTGGCCCTCGTCCTGGTGCCCACCCGTGAGCTGGCCCAGCAGGTCACCGATGCGCTCACCCCGTACGCCACCGCCGTCAACCTGCGGATCACCACCGTCGTCGGCGGTATGTCGATCACCCGGCAGGCCAACGCCGTCCGCCGTGGCGCCGAGGTCCTGGTCGCCACCCCGGGCCGGCTGGACGACCTGATCAACCGCGGCGACGTCCGACTGGACGACGTGGCCATCACCGTCCTCGACGAGGCCGACCAGATGGCCGACATGGGCTTCCTGCCGCAGGTCACCAAGCTGCTGGAGCAGGTCGCCGAGGGTGGGCAGCGGATGCTGTTCTCCGCCACCCTGGACCGCAACGTGGACCGGCTGGTCAAGCGCTTCCTGACCGACCCGGTGACCCACTCGGTCGACCCGTCGGCCGGCGCGGTGACCACCATGGACCACCACGTGCTCCAGCTGGAGGCGGCCGACAAGGCCTCCGCCACCGCGCACATCGCCTCCCGCGAGGGGCGCGTGATCATGTTCGTGCACACCAAGCACGGCGCCGACCGCCTCGCCAAGCAGCTGCTGGCCAACGGCGTGAAGGCGGCGGCCCTGCACGGCGGCAAGTCCCAGCCCCAGCGCAACCGGGTGCTCGACCAGTTCCGCGACGGCCTGGTGACCGCGCTGATCGCCACCAACGTCGCCGCCCGAGGCATCCACATCGAGGGCCTCGACCTGGTCGTCAACGTGGACCCGCCGATCGACCACAAGGACTACCTGCACCGCGGTGGCCGCACCGCCCGGGCCGGCGAGTCCGGCACGGTCGTCACCCTGGTGCTGCCCGACCAGCGGCGCGAGGTCAACCGGCTGATGACGGTGGCCGGCATCCGCCCGACCACGACGAAGATCCGCCCGGGCGACGCCGAGCTCACCCGGATCACCGGCGCCCGCACCCCCAGCGGCGTGCCCGTCGCCGTGGTCGTCCCGGCCTCGGCCGCCGCCCCGGCCGCCGAGGCCAAGGCCGGCGCACCCCGCCGCCGCCCGGGCAAGCGCTCCGGCCTGCCCACCGACGTCGACATGAACGGCAACCCGCGCCGCCCGCGTCCGAAGCAGCGCCTCGGCGGTGCCGGCGGCGGCCAGGGCGGCGGCAGCCGCCAGGCGGCGGGCTTCATCGGCCGCTCCTCCGGCCGCCCGCAGCCCGGCTCCGGCTCCAAGACCGGCGGCAACTACGGCACCGGTCGCCAGCGCCGCAAGGCCGACTGAGTCCTCCCGGACGAACGGCCCGGCTCCCCCTCGGCGGGGGAGCCGGGCCGTTCGCGTTCCCGGGGTGTTCACGTTCCGGCCGGATCGGCGGACCCGCCGGACGGGCGGGCCGATGGCGCGGGCGGTCCGGGGCCGTCCGGCGGTGCTGCTCCCGGCCGGTCGGCCGGGCCGGCAGGGGGTCACCTCGATGCGGTCGTCCGTAGACGAAGCGCTGGCGGATTACCGCCCTCGCCGTTGACGACTCTCACATCCTCCCCGGAGGCTTCACCTGACCCGCACATCTGATGCAGCGTCATCATGCGCTGCCGGACGGCGGATCGACCCGGACCGTCGTCTTCGGAAGGACCTTCCTGATGCGCCGTACCATCACCGTGCTGGCCGCCGCCCTGTTCGCCGGGGCCGCTGCGCTGGCCGCGCCCGCCGCTGCCCAGGCCGCGCCGGTCGCCGCCACAGCTCGGCCTGCTGCCATCGATCGGGCCGCTGCCATCGATCGGGTCACTGTCGCCGATCGGGCCGCGCCCGCCGCCGGTGTCACGCAGGCCGCCGCCGCGGGATGCTTCGCCTACGCCTCGGCCTGGAACGCGATCGGCAACTGTTCCGGCATCGACCCGCTGCAGACCTGGTACGTCATGACGAACTGCCAGTACTGGTCCAACAACGTCCCCTTCAACCGCCTGATCGTCAGTGGCATGGCGCAGGGCGACGGCGTCGTCACGCTGCCCTGCAGCGTCAACGAGACCGTGGTGGGGCCGACCGTGAGGTTCGGCCAGGTGCTCCCGCCGGAGCCGGCCGGACCGGTCGGGCAGATCACCGGGTACGCGAGCAAGTGCGTGGACGTGAAGGCCGCGAGCAGCGCGGACCGCACCCCCGTCCAGATCTGGGACTGCAACGGCACCAACGCCCAGCAGTGGAAGATCGCCACCGACGGCACCGTCCGCGCCCTCGGCAAGTGCCTGGACGTCGCCGGCGCCGGCACCGCCAACGGCACCAAGGCGCAGCTCTACAGCTGCAACGGCACCGGTGCCCAGCAGTGGCAGGTCCGCGCCGACGGCTCGATCCTCAACCCGCAGTCCGGCCGCTGCCTCGACGACCTGGGCTTCTCCACCGCCAACGGCAACCAGCTGGGCATCTGGGACTGCAACGGCGCCGCCAACCAGGTCTGGCACGTCCCCGCGTGATGACCTGACCGCGCCGAGGCTCAGGCGGTGAGGGCAGGGGCCCTCTCCACCGTCGCGAGCAGCGCCGCGTCGAAGCGGGTCAGCAGGAGGCGGGCGATCTCGGGGGCCGCACCGAGGACACCGGCGAGGACGTCCGCCTCCGCCTCGGCGGCGGCGTCCGCGATCCGGTCGGGGAGCAGACCGGGGGCGAGCAGGTAGGGCGCGACGGCCACCCGGTCGGCGCCGGCGGCGCGCAGGGCGGCGACGGCGTCGGGGACGCGCGGGCCGGTGGCGGAGGCGTACGCGACCTCGACGGCGGCCCAGCCGCGGGTCCGGCGCCACTCGGCGGCCAGCGCGCGGGTGGCGGCGTCGGCGGCCGGGTCGGAGGAACCCGCGGCGGCCAGCACGACGCCGGTGCGGGCGCGCACGCCGGGGGAGGCGGCGGCCAGCCCGGCCTCGGCGAGGCGGCGGTCCAGCGCGGCGAGCAGGAGCGGCGAGGGGCCGGGGAGCGGTCCGGCCGCTCGTGCCGCGTCTGCGACGAGCGGCCGCACCGGCCCCAGGACGTCCGCGACCGGCAGTTCGGTGCCGGCGGCGCGGAGGGCGGCGGGGATGTCGTGCTTGGCGTGGAAGGCCCGGTTGAGCAGCAGCGGGACGGCGACCGCGTGGGCGCCGAGCCGGCCGGCCACCTGCGGGATCCGCGGCGCGCAGTGGTCCAGGTAGGCGGTGGCGAGCTCCAGCCCGGGGCGCAGGGCCCGGACCTCCTCGGCCAGGGCGGCCACCGTGGCGGCGTGCCGGGGGTCGCGGCTGCCGTGGGCGATCAGCAGCAGGGCGGGGCGGTCCGCCGCCACCGGGGTGGCGGCGGCGACGGACAGCCGGCGTTCGAGCATCGGAGGAGCCTTACTTGACGGAGGCCAGCAGGCCGCGGTTGCGCAGCACCCGGCGCTCCAGCGGAGCGAAGAGCAGGAGGTCGATGGCGATCCCGACGAACAGGATCAGGATGATGCCGAGGAGGACGCCGGACATGCTGGCGGACTCCCGCTGGTTCTCCAGGTACCGGCCCAGGCCCAGGCCCAGGTCGGGGGAGGAGGCGACCAGCTCGGCCGCCATCAGGGAGCGCCAGGAGAACGCCCAGCCCTGCTTGAGGCCGGCCAGGTAGCCGGGGAGGGCGGCCGGCAGCAGGATGTGGCGGGCGTTCGACAGGCCGGTGGCGCCCAGGGTGCGGCCGGCCCGGAGGAACAGCGGCGGCACCTGGTCGATGCCGGCCACCAGGCCGTTGGCGATGGAGGGGACGGCGCCGAGCAGGATGACGGCGTACATCATCGAGTCGTTGATGCCGAGCCAGATGACGGCGGCGGGCACCCAGGCGACCGAGGGCAGCGACTGCAGGCCGGAGAGCACCGGCCCGAGCGCGGCCCGGACCGGCTTGACCCGGGCGACCAGCAGGCCGATCGGGGTGCCGATCACCACGGCGATCAGGAAGCCCGATATGCCGCGCCAGACGCTCGTCCAGACGATGCTGAACAGCGTCCCGGCCTCCCAGAGGCCGACCAGCGCGTCCCAGACGTCGGCGGGGCTCGGCAGCTTGTAGGAGGAGGTCAGTTCGAGGCTGTAGGCGCCCTGCCAGAGCGCCAGCACGAGCAGCAGCCCCAGCAGCGGGGGCAGCGCCTTCTTCCGCAGGATCTCGCCGAGCGGCACGCGCCGCACCTGGACGGCGTCCAGCGCGTCGAGTCCGGCGCCGACGTCGGCGATGTCCCCCGGCTGGTCCTTGGCCAGGGTGATGGTGCTGTCAGTGCTGGCCATGGCGGCGGATCTCCCCACGCAGTTCTTCGGTGATCTCGATGGACAGGTCGGCGACGCCGGAGGACTCGATGCGGCGCGGCTGCGGCAGGTCGATCCGCCACTCGCGGGCGACCCGGCCGGGGCGGGAGGAGAGCAGCACCACGCGCTGGGCGAGCCGGACGGCCTCCCGCACGTTGTGCGTGACGAACAGGACGGAGAGCTTGCGTTCGGCCCAGATCCGGGTGATCTCGTCGTGCAGCACGTCCCGGGTGATGGCGTCGAGCGCGGCGAACGGCTCGTCCATCAGCAGCACCGAGGCGCCCTGGGCGAGCGCGCGGGCCAGCGCGACGCGCTGGCGCATGCCGCCGGAGAGCTCGTGCACGCGCTTGTCGTAGGAGCCGCCCAGGCGGACGAGTTCGAGCAGCCGCTCGGCCTCGGGGCGGCGCTCGGGGCGGGGCACGCCGGCGAGCTTGAGGGCGAGTTCGATGTTCTTGCCGGCGGTGAGCCAGGGGAACAGCGCGTGCTCCTGGAACATCAGCGCGGGGCGACCCCCGGGGACCTCGATCGTGCCCGCGGTGGGCTTGTCGAGACCGGCGACCAGGTTGAGCAGGGTGGACTTGCCGCAGCCCGAGGCCCCGAGCAGCGTGACGAACTCGCCGGGCGCGACATCGAGGGTGATGTCGTCCAGGACGTGCGTCTGGGCGCCGGGGCGGCCGAAGGACTTGTGCACGTGCGAGATCCGGACGGCGGGCGAGCCGTCGCGGGTGTCGACGCCGGCGGCGTCGCCCGAGGTGGTCAGTGCCGGGGTCATCCGGACACCTCCTGCATCTGGGGAACCTCCCAGCCGGGGCCGGGGGGTGGTCATGGGCCCCTCCTGCCGGTCGGGCGGGCGAGGAGGGAGGGTGGCGAGAGATCGGGGCCGGGGTCCGGCCCCGCCCGTCCCGTGTGCTTGGGGGCACCGATCGGGCATCGACCGGGCGGGCGGGGAGCCGGACCGCGGGGCTTGGGCGGCAGCGTGCCGCAGGTGCCGCGGGTGGCGGGTGGCGCTACTTGGCGCCGAGACCGGCGTCCGCCACCGGGCTCTGGCCCTTCTCCTTGAGCACCTTGTTGAGCAGCGTGAGGTCGTAGATCCCGGCCAGGTTCGGCTTCTTGAGCAGCCCGGCGGTGACGGCGTGGTCGGCCTCGGCCTGCAGGGTGTTGGCCAGCGGGTCGTCCAGGAAGTCGATGTCGGCCCAGGCCGGGTCGAGGACGGCCGGCGGCAGCGCGTTGCCGGCCTCCTTCTTGACGGCCTCGTTGGCGTCGGCCTTGGCCTTGTCCGGGTTGGCCTTGATGAAGGCGTTGGTGTTCACCGAGCCGCGCAGCACGGCCTCCACCACGTCCGCGTGCTCCTTGAGGAACTTCTGCGAGACGATGATGTTGGTGATCACGAACTTCTTGTCCGGCCAGACGTCCTTCTCGTTGAGCAGGACCTTCGCGCCGAGGGTGACCAGCTTGGACGCGGTCGGCTCCGGCACCCAGGCGCCGTCGATGGCGCCGGAGCTGTACGCGTCCGGGGTGACCTTGTTGTCGGTCCGCAGGACCGAGACGTCGCCGGCGCCGGTGTCGGGGTTGACCTTCAGCCCCTTGCCCGCCAGGTAGTTGAGCAGTGCCACGTCCTGGGTGTTGCCGCGCTGCGGGGTGGCGATCTTCTTGCCCTTGAGGTCGTCCAGGCTCTGGACCTTGTCGGGGTTGACCACCAGCTTGACGCCACCGGAGGCCGAGCCGCTGATGATCTTCAGCGACTCGCCGTTGGACTGGGTGTAGCCGTTGATCGCGGGGGAGGGGCCGATCCAGCCGATGTCGATGGAGCCGGCGTTCAGCGCCTCGATCTCGGCCGGGCCCGCGTTGAAGACCTGGGGCTTGATCTGGGTGGCGCCCAGCTCCTTCTGGAAGATCCCCTCCTGGAGACCGACCAGCGGGGTGCCGTGGGTCAGGTTGGCGAAGTAGCCGATCTTGACCGTGTCGGCGGAGAGCTTCACGCCGGAGGCGGAATCACCGGCGGCCGCCGCGGTGTTGGGCTTGTCGTCCTCGCTCTTCGAGCCGTAGCCGCAGGCGGAGAGCAGGGCCACGGCGGTGAGGCCGGCGACGGCGGCCACGGCGGAGCGTCTGATCCGGCCGGCGGCGGGGTGTGCGGAGCTATGCGGAAGTGCCTGGTTCGGTGCCATGGGCGAAGTCCTGTTCACGGACGGACCGTCGGAAGGGCGGTCCAGGGCGGGAAGTCGGTCGGGTGGTGCTCGCGGCATCGGGGGATGCCGGGCAAGCCGGGTCGGTGCGCTGCACCAGCTGTGGGGTGGGACAGCGGCCGGCCCGGTGACAGGGCTCTGGTCAGCCCTGTCGGCCCACACATCGGGTCAGGCCGCCCTGGCCGCTGCCGAGGACGCCGCTGCCGATGCGGCCGCCTTCCTTGTCCATGCCCGAGAACGCCTCGCTGGGCATCAGACCCAGTCCTCCTCTTCGGGTACGTCGGGTGTGTCGGTGCGTACGGTGTCGAAGGCCTCGCCCGCCATGCCGGCGGTGAGGGTGGTGCCGTCGGCCGGGTCGATCAGCAGGAACGAGCCGGTCCGGCGGTTCTCGCTGTAGCCGTCGAGCGCCAGCGGCTCGGCGGTGCGCAGCACCACGTGGCCGAGGTCGTTGACGCCCAACCCCTCGGCGCCGGAGCGCTGTTCGAGGGTGTCGATGTCGATCCGGTAGGAGATCTCCTTGACCAGCGCGCGCACGGTGCGGGTGGTGTGCTTGAGCAGCACCTTGTCGCCGGCGCGCAGCGGGCGCTCGTTGAGGTGGCTGACGGTCGCCTCGATGTCCTTGGTGGGCACCGGGGCCGGTCCGGCCGCGATCAGGTCGCCGCGGGAGATGTCGATGTCGTCGGCCAGGCGGACGGTGACCGACTGGGGGGCCCACGCGAGGTCCGTCTCCCGGCCGAGCGCGTCGATGCCGGCGACGGTGGTGGTGTGGCCGGAGGGCAGCACGGTCACCCGGTCGCCGACCCGCAGCACGCCGGAGGCCAACTGCCCCGCGTAGCCGCGGTAGTCGGGGTGCTCGTCGCTCTGCGGGCGGATCACGTACTGGACCGGGAAGCGGGCCGGCCGGAGGCTCGGGTCGGTCCCGACCGGGACGGTCTCCAGGTGCTCCAGCAGGGTCGGGCCGCCGTACCAGTCCATGTGGGCGGACGGCTCGACCACGTTGTCGCCGGCGAGGGCGGAGATCGGGACGGCGACCACGTCCTTGACGCCCAGCGAGGCCGCGTAGGCGGTGAACTCCTCGGCGATGGCGGCGAAGACGGGCTCCGCGTACTCGACCAGGTCCATCTTGTTGACGGCCAGCACGACGTGCGGCACGCGCAGCAGCGCGGCGACGGCGGCGTGCCGGCGGGTCTGCTCGACCACGCCGTTGCGGGCGTCCACCAGCACGACGGCGAGTTCGGCGGTGGAGGCGCCGGTCACCATGTTGCGGGTGTACTGCACGTGCCCGGGGGTGTCGGCGAGGATGAACCGCCGGCGGGGCGTGGCGAAGTAGCGGTACGCGACGTCGATGGTGATGCCCTGCTCGCGCTCGGCGCGCAGGCCGTCGGTGAGCAGCGCGAGGTCGGGCGCCTCCTGGCCGCGGCTCAGGGAGGCGCGCTCGACGGCCTCCAACTGGTCGGCGAGCACCGACTTGGAGTCGTGCAGCAGGCGGCCGACCAGGGTGGACTTGCCGTCGTCGACGGAGCCGGCGGTGGCGAAGCGCAGCAGGGAGGTGGCGCTGTTCTCGGTGGTGGTGCTCATTTAGAAGTATCCCTCGCGCTTGCGGTCTTCCATCGCGGCCTCGGAGAGCTTGTCGTCGGCCCGGGTGGCGCCGCGTTCGGTGAGGCGGCTGGCGGCGATCTCGGTGATGACGGCCCGGATGTCGGTGGCGTCGGAGTCGACGGCGCCGGTGCAGGACATGTCGCCGACCGTGCGGTAGCGGATCAGGCGCCGCTCGACCGGCTCGTGCTCCTTGGGACCGCCCCACTCGCCGGCGGTCAGCCACATGCCGCTGCGGGAGAAGACGTCGCGCTCGTGCGCGTAGTAGATCTCGGGGAGCTCGATGCCCTCGCGCTCGATGTACTGCCAGACGTCCAGCTCGGTCCAGTTGGAGAGCGGGAAGACGCGCACGTGCTCGCCGACCGCGTGCCGGCCGTTGTACAGCGACCAGAGCTCGGGGCGCTGGCGGCGCGGGTCCCAGGCGCCGAACTCGTCGCGCAGGGAGAAGACGCGCTCCTTGGCGCGGGCCTTCTCCTCGTCGCGGCGGCCGCCGCCGAAGACGGCGTCGAAGCGGTTGCCCTCGATGGCGTCCAGCAGCGGGACGGTCTGCAGCGGGTTGCGGGTGCCGTCGGGGCGCTCGCGCAGCCGGCCGTCGTCGATGAAGTCCTGGACGTGGGCGACGTGCAGGCGCAGGTTGTGCTTAGCGGCCACCCGGTCGCGGTACTCGATGACCTCGGGGAAGTTGTGACCGGTGTCGACGTGCAGCAGCGAGAACGGGACGGCGGCCGGCCAGAAGGCCTTGAGCGCCAGGTGCAGCATGACGATGGAGTCCTTGCCGCCGGAGAAGAGGATCACCGGGCGCTCGAACTCCCCCGCGACCTCGCGGAAGATGTGCACCGACTCGGCCTCCAACGCGTCCAGGTGGGACAGCGCGAACGGCCCCCCGGAGTTGTCGGGGTCGTCGGTGTGGACCAGGTTGTCGGTCGCGGTGGTCACGCGAGACCCCTCTCGGTCAGGAAGGCGTGGAGTTCGGCGGCGCTCTCGGCCACCTCGCGGCCCTGGGTCTGCAGCCGCAGCTCCGGGTCCACGGGGGCCTCGTACGGGTCGTCGACGCCGGTCAGGCCGGAGATCTCACCGGCCGCCTGCTTGGCGTACAGCCCCTTGACGTCACGCTCGGCGCAGAGCTCGACGGGGGTGGCGACGTGGATCTCCAGGAAGTCGGTGCCACGGGCGGCGTGACGCTCGCGGACCGCCGCGCGGGAGTCCGCGTACGGGGCGATCACCGGGGCGAGCACCTTGACGCCGTTGGCGGCGAGCTTCTCGGCGACGAAGCCGATCCGGGTGACGTTGGTGTGCCGGTCCTCGCGGGTGAAGCCGAGGCCCTTGGAGAGGAACTCGCGGATCTCGTCGCCGTCCAGGACCTCGACCCGGTGGCCCTCGGCGCGCAGCCGCTCGGCCAGGGCGAAGGCGAGCGTGGTCTTGCCGGCGCTCGGGAGCCCGGTCAGCCACACGGTGGCGCCGCGCTCGCAGGGGCCGGCCGCGGGGGCCGCCTCTGCGGCTCCGTCGGCGGCCAGGGTGGTGGCTGTGCTCACGGTGAAGTCTCCAGACGGGTAGTGACGGTGGATCGGTGGTGACGGCGGGTCAGAGGTGGATGCCGCACTCGGTCTTGCCGGAGCCGGACCAGCGGCCTGCCCGGGCGTCCTCGCCCTCCGCGGGCTTGCGGGTGCACGAAAGCGGCGAGCAGCCGACCGACGTGTAGCCCTCCCACAGCAGCGGGTTGAGCAGGACGCCGTTGGCGTTGACGTAGGCGTCCACGTCCTCCTGCGTCCAGCGGGCGATCGGGGCGATCTTGACCTTGCGGCGCTTGGCGTCCCAGGCGACCACCGGGGTGCCGGCCCGGGTGGGCGACTCGTCGCGGCGCAGCCCGGTGGCCCAGGCGTCGTAGCCGGCGAGCCCGCGGTTCAGCGGCTCGACCTTCCGCAGCGAGCAGCAGAGGTCCGGGTCGCGGTCGTGCAGCTCGGGCCCGTACTGGGCGTCCTGCTCGGCCACCGTCCGCAGCGGCTTGAGGGTGATGAGGTTGACCGGCATCACCGCGGCCACCGCGTCCCGGGTGCCGATGGTCTCCGGGAAGTGGTAGCCGGTGTCCAGGAACACCACGTCCACGCCGGGGAAGACCGAGGAGGCGAGGTGGGCGACGACCGCGTCCTCCATCGAGGAGGTGACGCAGAACCGCCGGCCGAAGGTGTCGGCGGCCCAGGTCAGGATCTCCTGCGCGGTCGCCTCCTCCAGCTCGCGGCCGGCGGCGGTCGCGATCGCCTCGTAGTCAGTCGTCGTGCCGGTCATGTGACGTACCCCCGTGAGTCGCCGTACTTCCGTTGGCCGCCGACAGCAGGCCGAGGAACTTCAACTGGAAGGCCCGGCGGCAGCCGTGGCACTCCCAGGCGCCGTGCCCGGCCTCGGAGGGGCGCAGGTCCTCGTCGCCGCAGTAGGGGCAGAAGAAGGGTGCCGCTCGCTCGCTCATTGCCCACCTCGCTTCGCTCGGCGTCCGCTTCGCGAGACGCGCCCCTGCCCGATGGTTCGCTCGCTCCGCTCGCTCATTGCCCACCTCGCTTCGCTCGGCGTCCGCTTCGCGAGACGCGCCCCTGCCCGATGGTTCGCTCGCTCACGACAACTGCTCCTCGCCGGCCCGGGCGGCCCACTGGGCGAAGCGCTCGCCCTCGGTGCGGTCGGCCTGGTAGCGGGTCAGGACGCGCTCGACGTAGTCCGGCAGGCCGTCCTTGGTGACCTTGAGGCCGCGGACCTTGCGGCCGAAGCCGGCCTCCAGCCCGAGCGCGCCGCCCAGGTGCACCTGGTAGCCCTCGACCTGCTCGCCGTTCTCGTCGGTCACCAGCTGGCCCTTGAGGCCGATGTCGGCGACCTGGATGCGGGCGCAGGCGTTCGGGCAGCCGTTGATGTTGATGGTCAGCGGCTCCTCGAAGTCCGGCAGGCGCTTCTCCAGCTCGTCGATGAGCGTGCGGCCGCGCTCCTTGGTCTCGACGATGGCGAGCTTGCAGTACTCGATGCCGGTGCAGGCCATGGTGCCGCGGCGGAAGGGGGAGGGGGTGACGCGCAGGTCCAGCGCCTCCAGGCCGGCCACCAGCGACTCGACCCGGTCCTCGGCGATGTCGAGGACGAGCATCTTCTGCTCGGCGGTGGTGCGCAGCCGGTCGCTGCCGTGCGCGGCGGCGAGGTCGGCGATCTGCCCGAGCAGGGTGCCGTTCACCCGGCCGACCCGCGGCGCGAAGCCGACGTAGTAGTTGCCGTCCTTCTGCCGGTGCACGCCGACGTGGTCGCGCCAGCGGCCGCTGGGCTCCTTCGGCGCGGGCCCGTCGACCAGCTGGTACTTGAGGTACTCGTCCTCCAGCACCTGGCGGAACCTCGCCACGCCCCAGTCGGCGACCAGGAACTTCAGCCGGGCGCGGTTGCGCAGCCGGCGGTAGCCGTAGTCGCGGAAGATGCCGATGACGCCGCCGTAGACGTCGGCGACCTCGTCCAGCGGGACCCACGCGCCCAGGCGGACACCGAGCTTGGGGTTGGTGGAGAGACCGCCGCCGACCCAGAGGTCGAAGCCGGGGCCGTGCTCGGGGTGTTCGACGCCGACGAAGGCGATGTCGTTGATCTCGTGCGCGACGTCCAGCAGCGGGGAGCCGGAGACGGCGGACTTGAACTTGCGCGGCAGGTTGGAGAAGTCCTTGTTGCCGATGAAGCGGCGCTGGATCTCGTCGATGGCGGGGGTGCCGTCGATGATCTCGTCCTCGGCGATGCCGGCCACCGGGGAGCCGAGGATGACGCGCGGGGTGTCGCCGCAGGCCTCGGTGGTGGACAGGCCGACGGCCTCCAGCTTCTGCCAGATCGCGGGGACGTCCTCGATCCGGATCCAGTGGTACTGGACGTTCTGCCGGTCGGTCAGGTCGGCGGTGCCCCGGCCGTACAGCTCGGAGACCTCGGCGATCGCCTTGAGCTGGGCGACGGTCAGCCGGCCGCCGTCGATGCGGACGCGGAGCATGAAGAACTCGGCGTCCAGCTCGTGCGGGTCCAGGATCGCGGTCTTGCCGCCGTCGATGCCTTCCTTGCGCTGGGTGTAGAGACCCCACCAGCGCATCCGGCCGCGCAGGTCGGCCGGGTCGATCGAGTCGAAGCCGCGCTTCGAGTAGATCGTCTCAATACGTGTCCGTACGTTGAGACCGTCGTCATCCTTCTTGAACTGCTCGTTGGCGTTCAGAGGAGTGAAGTGGCCCATGCCCCACTGGCCCTCACCACGGTGGCGGGTCACCTTGCGAGGCGCGGCGGGGCGGCGCGCCTCGGCGCGGTCTGCCGTGGGCTCGGCTGTCTCGGGGGTGGTGGCCATGGTGAAGTCCTTCGGGGCAGGTGGCTCTGACGCCGGGTGGGTCGCTGGGCGTGCTCGGCCCGGTGCTACTGCTGTGACCTGCGGGTTTCTCAAGGCCGGGAGAGCAGTGACCGTGGCCGGGCGGGCGCCTGCGCATCCTCTGCGGCGGGGATGGCGAGGTGGTGGCGCCGGGTGCGGTGGGTGGCGGCGGGGTGGGGCTCAGATCACCGGACAGATGGCGCTGGACACGCGAAGGAGATCGACGTGGAGTCGACCTACTAGGGTGGTTCCGGCGCTAGGCATGGCAAGAGATTCGCACGGCGCACGACGCGAGGTCCACTAACGTCCGTATTGTGGACTCAAAGGTTTCGCATTCCGAGATGCCGCGACGTTCCCGCCGCTCCCCGGATCGGACCCCCGTCGACCGGTCCGCGACACGGGAGATCAACGGACCTGCCCCGGCCCGATACCGTTAGGCCTGTGCAAGCAGCAGGCGAAACGACGAGACCGAACCCGGAGCGGCCCTCCCGTCGTCGGGGCAAGGGCTCCCGGCGGGCGACCAAGCGGGTCACCTGGCGCAGTACGGCCTGGGCGCTGGTCAAGGACACCACCAACACCTGTGTCGAGTACCGGGTCACCGGCCTCGCCGCGGAGGCGGCGTTCTTCACCCTGCTGTCCATTCCGCCGCTGCTGCTCTGCCTGGCCGGCACCCTCGGGTACCTGGACGAGTTCCTCGGCGCCGGCACGATCGACAAGCTGAAGTCGGACATCGTCTCGGCAGCCGGGACGGTGCTCTCGGACTCGTCGATCAAACAGGTCGTCGTGCCGCTGCTGAACGACGTGTTCGACCACACCCGGCCCGACCTGATCTCGATCGGCTTCCTGCTCTCGCTCTGGTCCGGCTCCCGGGCGCTCTACATCTTCATCGACACCATCACGGTGATGTACGGGCTCGACGGCAAGCGCGGCATCGTCAAGACCCGGCTGATGTCACTCGGCCTCTACCTCGGCGCCCTGGTGATCGGCTCGCTGGTGCTGCCGCTGCTGATGGCCGGGCCCGGGCTGGTGCAGAACGCCGTGCCGGACCTCGCGACGCTGGTCAACGCCGCCTACTGGCCGGTGGCGATCCTGCTGCTGATCGTCTTCCTGACCACCCTGTACCACCTCGCCGTGCCCGTCTCCACGCCCTGGCGGGAGGACATCCCGGGTGCGCTGGTCGCGCTGGTGGTGCTGGTCTTCTGCAGCGTGGCCCTGCGCCTCTACCTGGTCAGCTCGGTCGAGGGCCCCTCGGTGTACGGCTCGCTGGCCGCGCCGGTGGCCGTGCTGCTCTGGATCTTCGTGGTCGCGCTCGCGGTGCTGATCGGCGCCGCGATGAACGCGGCGATAGACCGCCGCTGGCCCACCCTGGAGACCGCCGACGCCCGGGCCGAGAACGAGCGCGCGCAGGAGGAGGCCGCCGCCGCGGTGGTCCGCGAGGTGGCCGCCCGGCGCGCCGTCGAGCGGGCCCGGCGGGCGCGCGAACTCGGCCTCGCCGAGGGCGCCGAGGAGGAGTACGCGGAGGAGGGTGAGGACCTCGACGTGCCCTCCGAGTACCCCGAGCGCTGGGCCGACGTGCTCGCCGCCGACAACGTCCGGGCCCGGCTCACCACCCGGGGCGGCCCGCACCACCGGCCTGCCCCGCCGCCGCCGGACAGCGACCGCCCGACCGCGCCGCCCCCCGAGCGCACGCTGCCCGGCCACCCGCCGCGGCCGCCGTGGGACCAGCGCTGACGCGGTGCGGGCCGGCCGGGCACTCCGGGGCCGGCCGCCGGTGGAAGGCCGCGTCGGCGCAGGTGAAAAACCGGTTGGCAGGCTCGGGAGCGGCCGCTACGGTGTGAGCAGTTCGGTTCGGGGGCCGCTTTGCCGGCCCATGGAGAAGCAGGAGGTGAGCCTCGTGATTGTCATTGCCGTCACGGCTGCCCTGGGCAGCGCTCGCATACACCACCTCTCCCTCCCGGCCGCCGGCTGACGACGCCTCTTCGCGCGCAGCCGTAGCCCGCCGGGATCAGTTTCCTCCCGAAGGGCCCACCGCGTTGTTCAACGCTGCCTCCGTTCCGTCGTTCTCCCTCTCTTCTTCCGACTCCCTCGACTCCCTTGACTTCCCGCTGGCCGGCTACGGCTGGACGGCCGAGTCCGAGGAGTACTTCGCCCCGCTCGCCGAGGCCGGGCTGACGCCCGCCCGGATCGTCCGGGTCGACCGCGGCCAGTGCGACGTCGTCCTGGCCGACCCGGCGACCGGCGAGCTGTGCACCGTCCGGGCCGACACCCGGTCGGTCGGCGACGCCGACATGATCAACTGCCCCTGCACCGGCGACTGGGCGGCCGTGGACCTCGCGGCCGAGCCGATGCCGTCCGTCGCGGCCCTGCTGCCGCGTTCCACCGCGATCATCCGCAAGGTGGCCGGCAAGCGATCGGACGGCCAGGTGCTGGCGGCCAACGTCGACACCGTGCTGATCGCCGCCTCGCTCGCCGCCGAGCCCGACCTCGGCCGGATCGAGCGCTTCCTCGCCCTGGCCTGGGAGTCCGGCGCCGAGCCGGTGGTCGTGCTCACCAAGGCCGACCTGGTGGACGACGCCGACTTCATCCGGTCCGACGTCGAGTCCATCGCGCCCGGCGTCACGGTGCTGGTGGTCAGCGCCGAGACCGGCGAGGGGGTGGACGTGCTGCGCGCCTGCACGCCCGGCACCACCGCCGTGATCGGGCAGTCCGGCGTCGGCAAGTCCACCCTGACCAACGTGCTGGCCGGCGCCGAGGTGATGGCCGTTCAGCAGGCCCGCGCCGTCGACCAGAAGGGCCGCCACACCACGACCACCCGTGAGCTGACCCTGCTGCCCGGTGGCGGCGTGCTGATCGACACACCCGGCCTGCGCGAGGTCGGCCTCTACGGCGGCGAGGGCGTGGCGATGGCCTTCTCCGACATCGAGGAGCTGGCCGAGGGCTGCCGCTTCCACGACTGCGGGCACCACACCGAGCCCGGCTGCGCGGTGCAGGCCGCGCTGGCCGACGGCACGCTCCCGCAGCGGCGGATGGACAGCTACCTCAAGCTCCAGCGCGAGAGCGAGTGGATCGCCTCCCGTTCGGACGCGCGGCTGGCCTCCGCCCGGCTGAAGAAGTGGAAGGTCATCACCAAGTCGGTGCGCGCCCGGGGCACCGTGAAGCCGTGAAGCCGTGATGACGGCCCGGCCGGGCGGCAGGCGGGCGCGCGGTGCGTCGGCCCGTCGCCCGGCCGTCCGGTCGTCCGGTCCGGCCACCCTCGCCCGGCCTCGGCCGGGGCGTCCGACGGCGGGCCGGCCGCTACGCTCGACCGCGTGGACGAGATCGACGGGGTGGAGGTCGTCACCTTCGCGGACGCCCGGGCCTTCGAGGACTGGCTGGCCGGCAACCACCCGCGCCGCGAGGGCGTGTGGATCAGGGTCGCCAAGCGGAAGTCCGGCATCGGGTCGGTCACCGACGAGGAGCTCGTCGACATCGGGCTCTGCTACGGCTGGATCTCCGGGCAGCGCCGCTCGCTCGACGCGCGGTACTACCTGCAGAAGTACGGACCGCGTCGACCCAGGAGCCTCTGGTCGCAGGTGAACGTCGACCGGGTGGCGGCGTTGACGGCCGGGGGCCGGATGCGCGAACCCGGGCTCGCCGAGGTGCGTCGTGCCCGGGCGGACGGCCGGTGGGCGGCGGCCTACGCGTCGCAGCGGGCGGCGACGGTTCCGTCCGAGCTCGCGGCGGCGCTCGACGCGGACCTCGCGGCCCGGCAGGCCTTCGAGGCACTCGACCGGACGGCGCGCTACCAGCTCGTCCTGCCGTTGCTCCAGGCGCTCACGCCGCGGGCCCGGCGGGCCCGGCTCGACCGGGCCCTGCGGCAGCTGACGGGCGGCGACCGCCCGGCGTGACCGGGTGCGGCGGCGCGCGGACGGGCCGGGCGCGGGCGGGCCGGGTGGCGCGGCACCCGGCCGGTCAGCGGAGGTCGGCCACCACGCGGAAGCGCTCCAGCACGACGGGAGTGGTGTCGTCCACGGTGAAGCCGGGATCGGCCAGGGCGGCCCGCATCTCCTCGCCGTGCCAGAAGCCTTCGTGCCCGGAGCGCCACTCGGCCACCGTGGTGTAGCCCTCGCCCTCGTCCACGGCGTGCCGGAGGTCGACCTCCGCGAGCGGGACGACCCGGACGTCCGTCGTCTCGATCACGGCCACCACCCGGCCGTCCGAGTCGATCACCGCCGAGCGGACGCCCACCTGCGGCAGCGGCTCGTTCCCGTGCTCGTAGTCGGCGACCAGGCCGGTGGTGCTGATCTTGGCGCCGCTGAGGACGGCGGCGACCAGCCTGTCGCGCAGCGGTCCGGGAAAGGCGAACTCCTCCACCCGCAGCGCGGTGACCCGGGGGTCGTCCGGGCCGGTGTACGGCTGCACGGTCACGGGAGGCTCCTCGTCGGTGGGCAGGCGGGCGAGCGGTCTGGCGGGGTCGGCAGGCTCGCAGCTCGGGCGCGCGCACCGGCCGCCGCGCAGGCTCCGGCCAGGGTAGCCGCGGCCCGGCCGGACGGCTCGTGGTTTTCCGGCGGCCGGGCCCGGCCCCGCCCCGCCCCGGCGGCCCCTTCACGCCCATGTCCGATTCCCGCCAGTCACACCCCGCCGAGTGCCGCAGACTGGACAGCGTGATCGACGACGACATCCGGTACCGAGCCGTGGACAGCCGGGACGCCCGCTTCGACGGCGTCTTCTTCACGGCCGTCACCTCGACCGGCATCTACTGCCGACCGAGTTGCCCCGCCGTGACCCCCAAGCGCGTCAACTGCACCTTCTACCCCAGCGCCGCCGCCGCGCAGGGCGCGGGCTTCCGCGCCTGCCGGCGCTGCCGCCCCGACGCGGTGCCCGGCTCGCCCGAGTGGAACCACCGTGCCGACCTGGTCGGCCGCGCGATGCGGCTGATCGGCGACGGCATCGTGGACCGCGAGGGCGTCGCGGGCCTGGCCCACCGCCTCGGGTACAGCTCCCGCCAGCTCCAGCGCCAGCTCACCGCCGAACTCGGCGCCGGGCCGATCGCGCTGGCCCGTGCCCGCCGCGCCCAGACCGCCCGGTTGCTGCTGCAGACCACCGAACTGCCGGTCACCGAGATCGCCTTCGCGGCCGGGTTCGCGTCCGTCCGGCAGTTCAACGACACCGTCCGCGAGGTCTACGACCGCACGCCCAGCGGGCTGCGCGCCGAGGTCGCGTCGGGGCGGCGCACCGCGACCCCGGCCGGCGGTCTCACCCTGCGCCTGGCCTACCGGGGCGCGCTGGACAGCGACCACCTGATCGACTTCCTGGCCCTGCGCGCCGTCCCCGGCGTGGAGGAGGTCGTGCCCGGCCCGCGCCCCGGCGTCCGTACCTACCGCCGGACCCTCGCGCTCCCGTACGGCCACGGCATCGCCGAGGTGGACGGGCTCGCGGCCGACGAACCGAGGACCCGCGGCTGGCTGGACTGCCGCCTCTTCCTGGCCGACCTGCGCGACCTGCCGACCGCCGTCCAGCGGTTGCGGATCCTGTTCGACCTGGACGCCGACCCGGACGCGGTGGACGGCCGGCTCGGCACCGATCCGGTGCTCGGCGCGCTCGTCCGCGCCCGCCCCGGACTGCGCTCGCCCGGCCACGTCGACCCGCACGAACTGGCCGTCCGCGCCGTCCTCGGCCAGCAGGTCACCGTCGGCGCCGCCCGCACCCTGGCCGGCCGGCTCGCCGAGAAGTACGGCACGCGGCTGCCGGAGCCGAACGGCGGGCTGCGGCTGCTCTTCCCGACCGCCGGCGCGCTGGCGGTGGCCGACCCCGAGGACTTCGCGATGCCGGCCGCCCGCCGGCGGGCGCTCACCGGCCTCTGCGCGGCCCTGGCCGAGGGCGTCGTCCGGCTCGACGGCGGCGTCGACCGGGAGGAGGCGGCGGCGCAGCTGCTCGCCCTCCCCGGCATCGGGCCCTGGACCGTCGGCTACCTGCGGATGCGGGCCCTCGCCGACCCGGACGTCTTCCTGCCGAGCGACGTCGGCGTCCGCCACGGCCTCACCCGGCTCGGCGCCCCCGGCGACCCGAAGTCCGCCGACCGCGCCGCCGAGGCCTGGGCCCCCTGGCGCTCCTACGCCGTCCACCGGCTCTGGGCGGGCGCCGCGACCGACATCAGCACTGGAACGGAGAACACCCGCGCATGAGCACCACCGTCTTCACCTTCATGGAGAGCCCGTTCGGCCGGCTGCTGCTCAGCGGCCTCCTGCCGGAGGACGGCGGACCGGCCGCCCTGGCCACCGTCACCGCGCCCGGGCAGAAGTACGCGCTCGCCGAGCCCGCCGACGACTGGGTCCACGACCCGGACGCCCTCGCCGAGCCCGTGGCCCAGCTCACGGCCTACTTCGCCGGCGAGCGCACCACCTTCGACCTCCCGCTGGCCCCGATCGGCACCGAGTTCCGCCGGAGCGTGTGGGCCGCCCTGGACGACATCCCCTACGGCGAGACGGTCACCTACAGCCGGCTCGGCGAGCTGGCCGGCGCCTCGCCGAAGGCCGTCCGCGCGGTGGGCGGCGCCGTCGGCGCCAACCCGCTGCTCATCGTCCGGCCCTGCCACCGCGTCATCGGTGCCAGCGGCTCCCTCACCGGATTCGCCGCCGGGGTGGACCGCAAGCGTTGGCTGCTGGAGCTGGAGAGCGGCACGCTGTTCTGAGACCTGGTCACCCCCGGGCGGTCACCCGAGGTCGGCGCGGAGGTCCACCCGCCAGTCGTTGCTGCGCATGGGGCG
The DNA here is from genome assembly GCF_042882445.1 of Kitasatospora sp. NPDC058218. Taxonomy (NCBI): domain Bacteria; kingdom Bacillati; phylum Actinomycetota; class Actinomycetes; order Kitasatosporales; family Streptomycetaceae; genus Kitasatospora; species Kitasatospora sp. NPDC058218. Next base: position 65,704 of record NZ_JBHVWC010000055.1, read on the forward strand.
CCCGGGCGGGAACTCGAAGTCGGTCTCGCCGAGCAGGGTGAAGCCGGCCTTGCGGCAGACCGCGTTGGAGGCGGGGTTGCCCACGTCGGGGAAGGCGTGCAGGTGGGGGTGGCGGGCCTCGGCGCGGGCCGCGGCGACGGCGGCCCTGGTGGCGGCGACGGCGATGCCCCGGCCCTGGTGGGGCGGCAGGACGTTCCAGCCCATCTCGTGCACCGTCTCGCCCCGCCACGTCCGGGTGCCGTAGCCGACGGTGCCGACGGGCTCGCCGCCGGGGAGCAGGACGATGCGGTACATGCAGCCGAGGCCCGCGGGGACGAAGTCCAGGTAGCGGCGGTGGCGGGCGAGGAGCTGCCGCTCGCTCTCCGGGCCGCCGACGTGCTTCTTCATCTCCGGGGTGTTGACCCGGCGGAGCAGCGCGAGGTCGGCGTCCGTCCAGGGCTCGATCCGCAGGTGGGCGGTGTCCGCGTGGGGGGCTTCCATGGGCGGACGGTAGCCGTTTCCGGGGCCGGCCGCCTTCGAGTATCCGGCCGGAGCCACCGGCCGCGGTCACTGCCCGGAGCCACCGGCGCGGGTCACCGGCCGGAGCTACCGGGGTGCGACCTGGTGCCCGGGCCCGGCCGGCTGCTGGATCGGCTGATCGTTCGGCTGCTCGGCCGGGGTCGGTGAGGCCAGGGCGCGGGCGAGCCGGTCGAGGGCGGGGAGCGCCTGCATGACGGCCTCGCGGTCGGTGGCGCTGAGGGTGCCGAGGGCGGTGGCGATGCGGCGCTCGTGGGCCTGCCGCCAGTCGTCCAACTGGCGCAGGCCGGCCGGGGTGAGCGCGATCCGGGCGGTCCGGCGGTCGCCGGGGTCGGCCTGGCGGTCGACGAAGCCGGCCTCCAGCAGCTTGCCGACCAGTCCGCTGACGGTGTTCGGGGCGAGCCGCTGGCGGGCGGCCAGTTCGCCGACCCGCAGCGGCGCGGCGGCCAGCGTCTGGAGGAGTTCGACCTGCGCCATCGGCAGGGACTCCCACGGGTAGTCGGTGCGGATGCTGCTGCGCAGGGCGCGGCGCAGCCGGGTCACCACGTCGGTCAGCCGTCGGGCGCGTTCGATCGCCGGAGCGGGCGGCTCCGCCGGGGCGCCGGGGTCGACCCCGGTCCCGGGGTCGGTCGGCGCTTCGGCCGGCTCGGCGGCGGGGTCGGGAACGGGGGGTGACGACGGCATGGCGGACAGCGTAGCGCCTGGTGGCGGCCGCTCCGCAGGTCCGACCGCTCACCGGGCGCCCGCTGCCGGGGGCCGCTCACCGATCGAACACCGGTCACCGGTCACCGGCCGCGCGTCGCGCGCCGGGCCGCCGGCCTCAGGGGTCGCGCGCGGGCCGAGGATCGCACACCGATCAGCTCGTAGAGAGAACATATCTGCATCCGATATATTTCGCCGTATGAACGCCACCGCCCTCGCCACCCGGCTGCTCACCGAGCGACCCCGGCCGCGCGGCATCGCCGGGTGGCGGCACGCCCACTGGCTGGCCGTCGGCACCGTCTGCCTCGGGGCCTTCCTCGGGCAGCTGACCGCGGGCATCACCGCCCTCGTCCTCCCCGCACTCGGGCAGCACTTCCGGGCCGACTTCGCAGCGGTCGAATGGGTCGCGCTGGCCTACCTGCTGGTGCTGGTAGCCCTGCTGGCCCCGGTCGGCCGGCTCTCCGACCTCGTCGGCCGCAAGACCATGTACCTCGGCGGCTTCGCCGTCTTCGCGCTGGCCTCGCTCGGCGCCGGGTTCGCCGGCAGCCTCGCCGCCCTGGTGGCCTGCCGGGCCGTCCAGGCGGTCGGTGGCGCGATGATGCAGGCCAACAGCGTCGCCCTGGTGGCGCGCGGCGTCCCCGGGCACGCGATGCGGCGGGCGCTGGGCATCCAGGCGGCCGCCCAGGGTCTCGGCCTGGCGCTCGGCCCCGGTCTCGGCGGACTGCTGGTCGAACACGCCTCCTGGCGCTGGGTGTTCTGGATCAATGTGCCGATCGGCCTGTTCGGCATCCTGGCGGGCTGGTTCCTGCTGCCCCGCACCCGCGCCGAGGCGTGGGCCCCGCGCGTGGGCGGCGACGGCCGGTTCGACCTGGCCGGACTGCTGCTGCTCACCGGTGCGACCACCGCGCTGCTGCTCGCCCTCTCCACCGCCTCGGGCCTGCCGCTGCCCGCCTGGGCCGCGGCCGGTCTGCTGCTCGTCGCGGTGCTGCTCGCACTCGGCCTGGTCCGCCAGGAGCGGCGGGCGGCGCGGCCGATCCTGGCGCCGGGCCTGGTCAACACCCCGGGCGTGCGGCCCGGCCTGGCCGTCGCGCTGATCGGCTACCTGCTGCTGTTCTGCCCGCTGGTGCTCGGGCCGGTGCTGCTCACCGGGGCGGGCGTACCGGTCCTGCGGGCGGGCCTGGTGATCACCCTGCTCCCGGCCGCCTTCGCGCTCGCCGCGACCGTCGGCGGCGGCCTGCTGCCCCGGGCCTGGTCGGACGTCACCCGGTGCCGGTTCGGCGCGGGCGTCGCGGGTGCCGGTCTGCTGCTCCTCGCGCTGCTGCCGGTGGGTGTCGCGACGGTCGCCGTCCCGCTGCTGGTCGCCGGGTACGGGCTGGGCCTGCTGCTGCCCGCCAACAACGCGCTGGTGATGCGGGCGATCCCGGCGGAGTGCTCGGCGGTCGGTGGCGGCATGGTCAACATGGCCCGCAGCCTCGGTACCGCGCTCGGCACCGCCCTGCCCGTCCTGGGTGTCCACCTGGCGGGCGCGGCGTCCGGCGGCCGGACGGTGCTGCTGACGCTCGCCGCCGTCGCCGTGCTCGCGGTGGTGCTGGCCCGCCCGACCGCGCGGCGCCCGGGCCCGGGCGCCGGGTGACCGTCGACGCCCGGCGCTCCGCCGCGCGCCGGGACCGGGCGCACCCGTCCCGGCTAGACGCGCCCGTCCCCGGGCGGGCCGCCGGCTGCCGCGCGGGCGGTGACCAGGCCCGATTCGTAGGCGGCGATGACCGCCTGGGCGCGGTCACGGACGGCGAGCTTGTCGAAGATGCTGGTGATGTGGTTCTTGACCGTGGAGAGGCTGATGTCCAGGTCGAGGGCGATCCCGGCGTTGTCGAGGCCGGTGGCCATCAGGCGCCACACGGCGACCTCGCGGGGGGTGAGGTCGCCCAGGCCGGTGGGGGTCGGCCGGGCGTCGCGGGGCGTCCGGACGTAGGTGGAGATCAGCCGGGTGAGCAGTCTCGGCGCGACGGCGGCCTCGCCGGCGTGGACGGTGCGGATCGCCGCGCCCAGCTCCTCCGGCGAGCTGTCCTTGGGCAGGAACCCGTACGCCCCGGCGCGCAGGGCGCCCACGACGTACTCGTCGAGGTCGAAGGTGCTGAGGGCCAGGACCCGGCAGCCGGGCACGGTGGCGGCGAGTTCCGCCGTCGCGTCGACGCCGTCGAGGACGGGCATCCGGATGTCCATCACCACGACGTCGGGGAGCAGTCGGCGCGCCAGGGTGACGGCCCGCGCGCCGTTCTCGGCCTCTCCCACCACCTCGAAGGACGGGTCGGGGGAGAGGATCAGCGACAGGCCGCGCCGGACCAGCGGCTGGTCGTCCGCGATCAGCACCCGGATCCGCGGTGGCGTCGGGCCGGTCCCGGTCATGTGGGCACTCCCTCGTGCTGGACGGCCGCCTCGGCCGCCTCGTCGGTGGTCAGCGGCAGTTCGGCCAGCACGGCGAACCCCCCACCGGCCTGCGGCCCGACGGCGAGGGTACCGCCGTGCAGGGCTACGCGCTCGCGCATGCCGATCAGTCCGTAGCCGCCCGGGCCCGCCGCCGGCGCCCCCTCCTGCGGCGGCGCGCCCCCGCCGTCGTCCCGCACCTCGATGGCGACCTCGTTCTGACGGTACGTCAGGACGACGGACGCGCGGGCCGGCCCCGCGTACTTGCGGGCGTTGGTGAGTGCCTCCTGGGCGATCCTGAACACCGTGAGGCCGACGGTCGGCGGCAGCGGGCGCCGCGGCCCGCGGACGCTCAGCTCGGTCGGCAGTCCGGCGACGCAGGACTCGGCGACCAGGCGGTCGAGGTCGTCGGCGCCGGGCTGCGGCAGCGGCGGCGCGGTCTCCGGCTCGTCCCCGGCCCGCAACACGTCGAGGAGCTGGCGCATCTCGCGCAGCGCGAGCCGCCCGGAGGACTCCAGGGTGACCAGGGCGTCCCGGACCACCTCCGGTCGGGCGAGGTTGGCCCGGGCCCCGCCGGCCATCAGCTGCATGGTGGTGATGTGGTGGGCCACGATGTCGTGCAACTCCCGTGCGATGCGGCGGCGTTCGTCGGCCACCGCACGGTCGGCGAGGAGTCTGCGGTTGGCCGCCACCTGCTGCTGCCAGCGGTTGACCGCCAGGGCGGTGCCGACGACGATCAAGGTGGAGAGGGGCGGCCCCAGAGCCTCCTGCCAGGGCGTGTTCCGGCCGTTGAACTGGCTCAGCAGCGTCAGCGCCACCGTCGCGGCGGCCGCGACCGCCGTCACCCGACCGGGGCAGGTCCGGGCGACCGTGTACAGGGCGACCACCAGGACGGCGCCGAAGTGGCTGGGCAGTGGCAGGGTCAGGGCGGCCGTCGCGTCGAGTGCCAGGACGGCGGCGAGCGCCGCCACCGGGTGGTGGCGCCGGGCGAGCAGCGGCGCGGCGGCCAGCGCGACGAGGAGGAATCCGGCCGCGCTCACCTCGTGTCCGCCGTCGGGCTCCTGGAAGAACACGTAGCTGAGCAGGTTCAGCGCGCAGGCGCCGCCGGTCACCAGTGCGTCGTTGCGGGACCACGGCGGCTCGGCCAGGTCGGTGTGCAGCGGCTCCCGGGCATCGCCGGGCCCGACGTCTCGGCTCGTGGACATGTCTGTTCTCCCCGTGTTCGGCCTCCCGGCCCCTCGGCCTCCCGGGACAGGTTTGCACAGCAACCTCGTCGGCAGCACCGCCGGCCGGTGCTTCGCGCCCTGGTCGGGACCCTCGTCGGGGGGGGGGGGGCGCCCCCCCGGCGGGGGTACAGCCCGGGGGGGGGGCCGGGGCC
>NZ_JBHVWC010000055.1:70730-74523 GCF_042882445.1 Kitasatospora sp. NPDC058218
CATGTTTTACCACCTCAACCCCGCCGCCACCCCGCGGGGGTCTTCGAGGCCCCCGCGGGGTCCCCCCGGGGGGGTTCCAACCACCGCCACTGGCTCCCCCCCCCCCCCCCGGGGAGGGACCAGGGGCCCCGGTTCTGATCATCCGCTGCCACGACGCCCGCGGGCCCCTCCCGGTGATGGTCTGGAGGCAGGCCGGGAGCCCCCGGCAGACGCCCGTCCGCAAGCCCGTCCGCCGGAGGACATCGTGATCCGCGCCCTGACCGGATACTCCACCAGACACCCGTGGAAGATCATCGCCCTCTGGGGGGTGCTGGGTGTCGTACTGATCGGCCTGGCCCCGACCCTGATCGCCCGTGTCACCCAGAGCCAGACCGGGGACTTCCTGCCCCGCAGCTACGACTCGGCCGCCGCCCTGCAGATCGCCCAGGAGCGGTTCGGGGCGGACCCCGACGCCACCACGGTGACGGTGCTGGTCGCCCGGGCCGACGGCAAGGCGCTCGGCGACGCCGACCGGCAGCGGATCGAGGCCGAGGCGGCGAAGCTGGCCCAGCGCCGGGTGGTCATGCCCAGGGAGGACGACGGCCCGGAGTTCCTGATCCCGGACCGCTCCCAGACGCCCCGGATCGCCCCGGCGATGACGGCGCCCGACCGGAGCTTCGAACTGCTCGCCGTCCAGCTGATCGGGAACCCCGTGGACAAGGGGGTCCAGGGCGTCTACCGGGCCTTCCGGGACACCGCCCGGACGCAGTTCGCCGAGGCGGGGATGCGCACCGGTTTCACCGGGGGCCTCGCCGGGACCGTCGACACCACCGACGCCCACGAGACCGCGGCGAAGGTCGGGAGCGCCCTCGTCCTGGGGTTCATCGTCCTGCTCAACGTGCTGGTGTTCCGCAGCGTGCTGGCGGCTCTGCTGCCGCTGATCGCGGTCACCATGATCGGCGGCGTGGCGGTGGGAGCCGTCGGGGTCGCCGCGCTGCTCACCGGGCGCAAGATCGACGCGGGCACCCCCGGGCTGATCAACGTGGTCCTGCTCGGCATCGGCATCGACTACCTGCTGTTCCTGCTGTTCCGCTTCCGCGAGCACCTGCGCGCCCGGCCCGAGCAGCCCGCCCGGGAGGCGGCCGCGCAGGTCTCCGCCCGGGTGGGCACCGCGATCACCTCGGCGGCGCTGACCATCGTGGCCGCGTTCGCCACACTGGGCCTGGCCACCTTCGGGCAGTTCCGCTCACTGGGCCCCGCGATCGCCGTCGCCGTCCTGGTGATGCTGCTCGGCAGCCTCACCCTCCTGCCGGCGCTGCTCGCGGTCGCCGGGCGCAAGATGTTCTGGCCCTCGGCGTCCCTGCGCCGCGAGCCCCGCGAAGGCCGGGCGGCCCGCTTCGGCGCGCTGGTCACGCGACGACCGCTGACGATGCTGACCGCCTCCGTCGCGCTGCTCGCCGCACTGGCCGCCGGGCTGATCGGCATCCGCATGGACTACGGGCAGGGCGACTCCGGCGACCGGACCCCCGCCGCGGCCACCGCGGTCGAGATCTCCCGTGCGCTGCCGGCCGGAGTGTCCGACCCGACGAGCGTCTTCGTCACCCGCACGGACGGCACCACCCTCACCACCGCCGGACTCGACGGCCTCTCCCGTGCGCTCACCCTGGTCGACGGGGTGGGCCAGGTCGCACCGACCGTCCTGAACGAGGACCACCGGGCCGCCCGGATCGACCTCTACCCGACCGCCGACCCGCAGAGCCGGCAGGCCCGCGACCTGGTCGCCGGACCGATCCGGGCCGCGGTCGCCCAGCACACGCCGGCCGGCACGACGGCCCACGTGGGCGGCACGGCGGCGATCTTCGCCGACGTCTCGACCGCGGTCGACCACGACCTCAGGATCGTGTTCCCGGTCGCGGCCGTGCTGATCGCGCTGATCCTCCTGCTGCTCCTGCGCAGCCTGCTGGCACCGGTCGTCCTGATGCTCTCCGTCGGGCTCGGCTTCGCCGCCACCCTCGGCGCCGCCACGCTGCTGTTCCAGCACGGCCTCGGCGAGCCGGGCGTCAGCTTCACCCTGCCGTTGGTGCTGTTCCTGTTCGTGGTGGCCCTGGGCACCGACTACAACATCCTGATCACCGACCGGATCCGGGAGGAGATGCGGCGACCGGGCCCGGCCCGCGCCGCCGTGGCCCGCGCGGTGCGGCACACCACGCCAGCCATCGCGACGGCCGGGCTGGTGCTGGCCGGCTCCTTCGCCACGCTCGCCACGACCCCGGGGAGCGAACAGGTCGCCTTCGCGATGGCGCTCGGCATCATGCTCTCCGCGCTCGTCCTGTCGCTGGTGCTGGTCCCCGCCATGGCGGCACTCCTCGGCCGGAGCCTGTGGTGGCCGGTCCGCCCGCGGCCCGTCGCGGGCGCCCACCCGCAGCCCCCTGTGACCGCCTCCGCCCCGGAACCCGAGCGGGTCACGGCGTACTGAGACCCGGACCGCGGAGGGCCCGACGGCAGCACGGACGGCCGGGGGCGGTGGACGGAAATCGCGTCCACCGCCCCCGGCCGTCCGGTGCGGGCCGATCAGGAGGCGGGCACTCCGGGGGCGGCGCCGCGCTCGGTGAGCATGTCGGTGATCAGCTGGATCTCCGAGGTCTGCCCGACCACCATCGACTGGGCGAGCCGCTTCTCGGTCTCGTTCCTCGCCAGGTCGACGTATCCCTGGGCCATCTCCACGCCGCCCTTGTGGTGCTCCAGCATCAGCTGCAGGTAGTACACCTCGGCGTCGCGCCCGCTGAGCGAACGCAACTTGGTGAGCTGGGCGTTGGTGGCCATGCCCGGCATCAGCGAGCCGTCGTGCGCCTCGTAGGTGTGGTTCATCCTCATCCACGTCATCGGCTTGGCCGCCGAGTGCTGCGGGAGCCCCCACTGGTCGAGCCAGCCCATCATCATCCCGCGCTGGTTGGCCTGGGTGTTGATGATGTCGAAGGCGAGGGTGCGGACCGGCGCGTCGTCGGTCCGGTCACGGACGATGAACGACAGGTCGACGGCCTGCTGGTGGTGGGTCGCCATGTCGCGGGCGAAGCCGGCCTCGGGCGAGTCGTCCGCCGGGGCCGTGAGCGAGGACGAGCCGGAGGCCGAGGTCCCGCTCGCGACCAGCGCGGGTACCCCGAGCGCGAGGGCGAGCGCGGCGGCCAGCGCGGCCGGCCACCAGAGCCGCCCGCGGCCGGCGCGCGGCGCCGCGTCCTGCGAGTCGTCCGGGGACTCGCCCTGCGCGTCGGGTGTGGCCGCGTCGGCGGTCACATCGCCCCCATGGTGCAGGACGCGCCCGGCTCCTGGGTCTGCTTGCCCTGCACGTACTTGGTGAAGAACTCGCCCACCCGGGGGTCGCTGGCGCTGTCCACGACCAGCTGGGTGCTCCAGGCGCTGAGGGTGATCGTGCCCTTCTCGTCCGGGTAGGGGCTCATCAGCGAGTACGGGGTGGCCTGCACCTTGTCGGAGAGGGTCTTGATGTCCTCCGGCGTGGCCTTGCCGTTGTACGTGACCCAGACCGCGCCGTGCTCCAGCGAGTGGACGGCGCGCTCGTTCTCGACCGGCTGGTCGTAGACGTGGCCCATGCAGTCCAGCCAGACCGCGTTGTGGTCGCCGCCGACCGGCGGGGTCTGCGGGTAGGTGACCTTCTCCTTGACGTGGTTGCGGCTCAGGTCGCCGAAGGTCTGGACGCCGTCGATCGGCGCGGCGGCCGCGGCCTCCTTGGCCTTCTTGTCCTTGTTGGCGTCGATCACGATCCACGTGCCGGTGGCGATCGCGGCGATCACCAGGGTGC